>JAKUSK010000044.1 GCA_022449325.1 Nitrososphaerales archaeon
AACATCTTTTCGGTTTACCAGCAACACTTCGTAAACAAGGAATGGGAGATGACTATTCTTACATGAGAGAAGGAGGTTTGAAACCATTGGTATTAACAGACGTTCCTCCATCGGCTATCGCACGATGTGCAGGTTTAACTGAAGCAGGCAAGAATAAAGCAGCTGGAGAGTTATTCCTCAATTTCATATTCAGCGATACATGGCAGAATGAGCTTGGAAGGACATTAGACGGAATGGTACCAGCAAGACCTGGAACAGTTACCGAATATTGGGTCAGTCAAGCATTGGATAAAGGATTTATTCACTATCCAAAACCTGAACATGTAGCAAAAGAAGCAGAGTACATCGAGGAATTCGAAAGCCTAGGATTAGGTAGTACATTACCTAAGGGCATCGGTTAGTCCAAAAATTCATATAATAAATCGATAAGCGTCGTTATGATGCTTATCCGATATTTTTTTTCATTTTAGTCATGAACCTACTAATTATAGTTAATAATTTTTTAGAAAGTTTTATGATTGTTTAAATCCATGTAAGATGAATAATAAGTTTAATGAATGTTAACAAACATTTCTATGCAATTTTCATTTCTTTATTATTATTAATCACTAGTATTCCATTGGTAATTTCACAAGATGCAGACCTGAATTGGATTAAACCTGCTGCAGATGAACAAAACACAAATTTCCATCCACAGGAAAATATAAACAAAGATAATGTAGACAATCTAGTTCTTAGTTGGATATATCAAGTTCCAGAAGATCCATTCAAGATTCCATATGTAGCACCTGCACTAGGACTTCAAACTGCGCCGTTAGTTGTAAGTGGAATTGTATATATTGCTACGTTTTACAACAGAATAATTGCAATAAATGCAGAAACCGGTGCAGAGGTTTGGCAATATCAAGTAGACGTTATGGAATTCGTTGATGAAGAATGGTGGTGGCCGGTATTAAGTCAAAAAAGTGTAACATATCATGAAGGAACAATATACTTCATGGCATCAGATTGTAGAATTATTGCATTAGATGCTCTCAATGGCGCAGAAATATTTGTAATAAAAGATGTTTGTAAAGATGTAGAAGGAAATACAGGTCTGTACTTTGGAGAACATGCTCCAATAGTTTTTGAGAACTTGTTAATAGCAAGGCCTTCTGTCCAAGACGGTGGCGGAAGAGGATTTGTTGTCGCTTATGACATAGATACACAAAAAGAAGTGTGGAGATGGTTTTCCGTACCTCCCTCAGGAGGAGATCCTGAATGGGGATTAAATGATGTAAGTAAGGGTAACATCAATCCATATCCTGGAGATTGGGGAAACACTGATTTGATTGGAGGAGGAGCTGTCTGGAGCATGTTTGGAGTGGATCATGAAGAGAGAGTGATTTATTTCACAACGGGAAGTAGTTCAGGAGTATTTGACGCAGCATTGAGACCAGGTCCAAATTTGTTTGCAAGTTCAATAATTGCATTAAATGTAGATAATGGAGAAATGAAATGGTATTATCAAGTTGCACCCCACGATATAAATGATCACGAAGTTGGTTGGAGTGTAATTCTTGCAGAAACAGAAATAAACGGAGAAATGAAAAAAGTCGTAATGGCGGGTTCAAAAACAGACCATGTTTTCATTCTGGATGCAGATAATGGAAAGCCATTACATACACCCCTTATGCTAGGAAATAATGCTTTCAATGTACCAAATGATAATGCAGGAAATAACGCAGATTTGACAATATCACAAAGATCATTAGTAGGCAAAACATTTTGCCCTGGAGGTAATGGAGGAATAGAACATGCAGGGGCTTTTTCATCAGGAATATTATATTATGTAAGTCAAAAAGTTTGTTGGACAGTAACAGAGGGACCTGTAGATTACAAAGGCAAGGACATTCAAGGATTTCTTTATGGGTCGGTGCCTGGCGAGAGGCAGAATTCCACATTATTTGCAATTGATGTGAATGACATGAGTATTGATTGGACATTCGAAATACCTAATAGATATCAGAGTTCGGGAGTCATGGTTAGTGGAGGCGTAGTTTACTTAGTAGATAGAGCAAGTGTAATGTATGCTGTAGACGTAGAGACAGGAAAAGAATTACGTAGAATACAATGGGGAGGATTAGGAGCTGGTACTGTTACATTAGGTGCTACAGCAAGAGGAGATATGATGTTATTTGTTCCTTCTGGAGGAGGTCAAGTGGCTGCAAATACACCAGGGATAATTGCAGCTTTCAAGCTTCCTGACGATGTATCTGGACAAACAAGCATAGTAGGAGATCTTCAAGAGAATATATTCATACTGATTGCAATAGCAGCTGTAGGGGTAGCGATTTATTCAGTATATAATAACAAGAACAGAGGTTGACATGCACAGTAACGTAATCAACAGTTATGGCGAAGCTAGGTTTTTTAGCGCTCGAATAATTCCGTTTGTTGTTTCGGCAATTTTACTATTCCTGTTGTTGCAGATTGTACAAAGTGCAGGGTTATCAGAATCACAAATTGGGGCAGAAGAAGAACAATTTGGTAATAACGATGTTCCTTCAGGATTTGGTGAGGAAGATTTGTACGTCTTAGAAGTAAACGTGATTCTCAGAGAAGAAATAGAGCCATACTTGCAACCAATAAACGCACAATTGGTAGAGATATTCTGGGACATGAAAGATATAGAAACGCAGGAAATGAGAGAGTTTACACTTACAGTAAATACCGACACAAACGGAAAAGCAGTATTTGATCTGTTTCCAGGACAGTATACCTTGAGAATAGACTATAATGGGATTACGAAAAATGAAACAATTGTAATTATTCCTAATACTGAAAACAACATAGATTGGGTAATATCAAAATATGCAATAGGAGAATATAATTTAGAATTTAGAGACAAGAATGGAGGAATAATTTATCCTGAAGAGACAATCAGAATGATATACAGTGGAGCTCCACAACTGATTGATCCTTCGTCTATTCGACTTTCTTCTGAATCAGGAGACATCAATCTTGTACTAGATGTAAAAGAAGTGATAAACAGAGCTGAGATTTCAATAATGGAACTTAGTCCAGAAAATAGTTTCGTTGTTGGAAGTTTTTCTCCAGAGAATCCTCCAAAAGCATTAATCTTTTCAATTGATGTAGATAAAAGGGATCGATAATAGACATGGAGATTATTTCTAGTACTTTGCTTATTCAATTGTTGATTGGAATTTCAATATCGTTAGGTGTTGTAATCGCATGGGGGCTATATTATCCACAAATGAAATTACGCGCAATTAATACAAAACCAGATAAAAATGCAGAATTTGGCAGTAATGAGATGTTTGAACAATTAAGTTACTTTAATGATAGAGGTAACTTTAATGAAGGAATAGTGTTTGCTTATAATCTATTGAGAAGTAACCTATCTAATATGGAAAAATATCCAAATGACGGATCTTTAACTGAATACGAGGCAATAAAAAAGACAGTAAGTGATATTCCAGAATTAGCAAATATCTCAAATTTGTTATTATCTGCATATGACGAATATGAATTAGCAAGGTTTAGGACAAAAACAGACTCGGGTAACTTAGACAACATGAATAAAATATTAAAGAACATAACCAAGAACAATAATTTCATATTACAGAGGAGTGCTCAATAATGGATTTCTACATAATTTTAACAATATCGTTATCAATTGCAGTAATAGGATATTCATTTATCAAAAGAAGAGACATAGACTCGCAAATTCGAAATAATAGAAATAGTTTCACATATGATGCAGTTTTGGATTTGAATGGAACAAAGCCAAACTATTACAGATTAACTCAAATATTGTTACAAGATTTGGACAATGTGAAGTTACGTCAAGAGATAATTAAAAATAATGATTTACGTACGATGGATAACTCAAGAAAGATGATGGAAAAAGGATTTGTGGATGAAAGAATGTTTAGCAAAATCAAGTTTTTACATTCAATATATACGAGGAATTAAGAGGGAGTATAAATGTTAGCGACAGAGATACATGAAAAAATTAACCAAGAGATATCAGGGAAAATTATAGGAAAATCTGCGGAAACTAGGTTACTTACAATTGCTCTATTAGCCCAAGGACATGCAATTATCGAAGGAGTACCAGGAATTGCAAAAACTCTATTAGCAAAATCATTTGCAAACATTCTAGAACTTGAATTCAAACGTGTGCAACTCACATCCGATATGTTGCCTTCTGACATAACAGGAACATTTGTATTCAACGTAAAAGATCAAGAATTTTTCTTTAGAAAAGGTCCATTATTTTCAAACATAGTATTAGCAGATGAAATAAACAGGGGAATACCAAAAACACAGTCTGCATTATTAGAAGCTATGCAAGAAGACCAGGTCACAGTAGAAGGGCAGACAGAAAAACTATCTCAGCCATTCATGGTAATAGCAACTCAAAATCCTTTGGAAATGAGAGGCACGTATCCGCTACCTGAAGCCCAATTAGACAGATTTATGTTCAGAATAATAATGGGGTTGCCTAATAAAGCAGAAGAATTAGAAGTATTAGACCGATATGAAAAAGACTCTGAGAGAGACCTTGAATTCAACAGTATTAAAACAGACTTGGTAGAAGCAAGGGAAGAGATCAATACAAAGATAACAATGTCGAGAGAAATTAAAGAATATATCATAGCAATAATGAATGCGACAAGAAATGAATCAGAGAACATTAGCCTGGGTGCAAGTCCAAGAGCTTCATTACATTTAATGCGTGCATGTAAAGTAAATGCGGCATTAGATGGTCGTGACTATGTTACGCCAGATGATGTGAAATTATTATTATTCCCTACATTAAATCACAGACTTATAATAAATCCCGATTTCTTATTAAGAAATACCAAACCATCAGAAGTTTTCAACTATTCAGCTATAGAAGAAATAATTAACAAGGCAGTAAATAGTGTAAATCCTCCAAGATGAGTAAATTGATAACAAGAAGAGGATATTCCATTCTTAGCTCACTCTTCGTGTTTATCTCGATTTCTATAATTGCGAGTGAATTCATATTTTTAACAATTTCTATGTTCATATTTTCAATATTTTTGGTTGAATTATTAATATTTTTATTTTCAATTAGAGAACTATCATCGCTAAAAATTATTAGAGATGTTTCAAAAAGTAGGTTATTCTTAGGGGATACGTTATTTTCTTCAATCGTGATTCAAAATGATGGACGTAGAACTATTGGATTAGTAAAATTATCAAAAGATATTCCAGAAGAGTTTCATAGTTTAATAAAAAATCAGCCATATGCAATTAACTTAGTTCCAGGAGATAAGAAAGAGATAAAATATGAACTAGAAGCTAGGCAAATGGGAAGAATCAATCTTGGAAAATTAGAATTAAATATTTTTGATAAATTCGGATTATTTTATAAGACAAGAGTTATCGATACTGA
>JAKUSK010000045.1 GCA_022449325.1 Nitrososphaerales archaeon
TACATTTAGTCAGTACTTGCATCAAATCGAACCAATAAAGAAGATATTTGAAGAGAATGGAGTTCAAGTAATTATTGGAAAAGGCGGTGGACAGTTAAAGGACGGACAAGTATTTGGTTGTGAATTTTATCCTGCGTTTTATATTAAAGAGGAAGTCGATGCGTTTGTTGTGTTAGGAAATAGTAATTTTCATGGAATAGGGGTTTCACTTTCTTCGGGAAAACCTACATTCATGATTGATCCGTATGCTGAAGAGATTATTGACGTTAAAGAAGTAAGTGAAGATAGAGAAAAGAAAGCAATTTTATCAATTTCAAAGGCTCGTTATGCAGAAAAATTTGGTTTAATATTAGGATTAAAAGAAGGTCAGTTTGATACAAAAAAACTACTATCTGTTAAAAAAAGATTAGAGGAAAGGGGAAAAGAAGTACAGTTGATTGCAATGAGAGAAGTTACAAAAGATAGAATATCGTATTTTAAATCTATTGATGCATTTATTCAGACGTCGTGTCCCAGGGTTTCAATTGATGGATATACATTTGATAAGCCAGTATTGTCGTCTCCTCAGGCTGAGGCATTATTAGACCTATTAGATGGAAAAGAATTGGATGATTTTCTCATTAAACCACATTGGTTATAATACGATGTTTAAATATTTTCAGAGTTAAAAGATATTATGGAAAAAAGTGATAATCGTAAAGAAAAGGTAATTCCTGGTGACGAATTAGCAGTTATTGAGGAGTATGAATCTGGAAAAGGTACTCACATAATAGATGGGCAGATTCGCGCTTCTATATTTGGGAAGACAAAATTTGATAATAAAAATAAATCTGTAGAAGTTGAATCATTAGAAAATTCATCAGTATTACCGCAAGCTGGTGATAAGGTTGAAGGAAGACTTGAGAATGATAAGGCTCTTAGAATAATTAAGATTAATGGAAAAATTTCATTTGGATCTTTAGTGGGTTTAATGGCAAAAACAAAAATGCCGAATTGGGGAACAAACGATTATATTAGAGCATCAGTTGTAAGTTTAACAAATGGATTAATCCACGTAATGATAAAAAATAATAATGAAGATGAAGGAGTGATTAGAAGTACTTGTAACTCGTGTGGAGACAGAGTAGTTAAAGTTCAGAAAGGTGTAAAATGTGTTAGTTGTGGATACTTTAAATATAAAACGCTTGCATCTGATTTTCAGGAATAGGAAATTTCAAAGTTTTTATAGAATTTCATATTTAACCGGGAGGAGAGATTTTTGGCAATAGAAGAAACTGAATATATGTGGATGGATGGAGAGTTTGTAAAATGGGATGACGCAAAAGTTCCTATTTTAACTCATGCAATTCATTATGGTACTGCTGTATTTGAAGGAATAAGAGCATACCCATCTAAAGATAATTTAGTTGTTTTTAGATTAAAAGAACATATTGCGCGTTTAATGGAATCATGTAAAATTTTACCGTTGGAACATAAATATTCGGAGTCAGATTTGGAACAGAGTATTTTAGAACTACTTAGAAGAAATCAATTAAAACAATCGAGCTATATTAGGCCATTAGTTTATGTAGGATATGGAGGAATTGGATTAAATTTCACTGGATTTCCAGTAAATGTATCAATCACAGCGTTTCCATTTGGAAAATACTTTTCAGATCATGAAATCAAAGTCTGTATATCAAATTGGAAAAGAATTTCTGATGAATCGATGCCAGTTCAAGCGAAAGCAAGTGGAAATTATTTGAATTCAGTACTTGCAAAGTTAGATGCTTTAAGATCGGGTTTTGATGATGCAATATTATTAGGTAAAAATTCAATGGTTTCGGAAGGGACTGGTGAGAATATATTTGTAGTTAAGAATGGAGAAATAGCTACACCGCCTACGACATCTTCGATATTAGTAGGTATAACAAGAGATTCGGTAATTCAAATGGCAAAAGATATGGGAATGGATATTATTGAGAGAGAAATTTCTAGAATTGAACTTTATCAAGCAGATGAAGTATTTTTCACTGGGACTGCAGCAGAAGTAACTGCAATAGTAGAAATTGATAATAGAAAAATCGGAACAGGAAAAATAGGTAATGTCACTGACAAAATAAGAAAATCATATGCAGAGATAGTTGCCGGTAATAATGAGAAATATTTGAATTGGTTAACTGAGGTATATTAAATTATTTTGGAAAAGAATATTCCGGTCGTTGGATTTCAAGGCGAAATAGGCGCATATAGTGAAAAAGCAATAAATTTGTATTTTTCGAAAGCAAGCAGTAAAGCGTATAAAACCTTTTCAGATTTATTCGATGCATTAGAAAATGAACAAATCGAGTTAGCAATACTTCCAATTGAGAATTCCATTGAAGGTAGTGTTACAGAATCCTATGAATTATTACTTAAATCAAAAATAACGGTAGTGGGTGAAATTAATGTAAAGATAGAGCATTGTTTGATTTCGCATCACGATACAAGCAAAGATGATATTGATGTAATATATTCTCATACTCAGGCACTAGGTCAATGTAAGGCTTATTTGAAAAACTCTGGATGTGATGCGGTGACGACTTATGATACAGCAGGGAGTGTAAAAATGATTAAAGAGAAGAATATGAAAAGGGCGGCGGCAATCGCAAGTAAAGACGCGGCTAAATTATACGATATGAGTGTAATTGAGGAGAATATTCAAGATCATGAAGATAATTTTACAAGGTTTTTTTGTTTGTCAAAAATACCAACTAAATCTACAGGAAATGATAAAACGTCAATAGTCTTTTCGGCGGGAGATGTAGCAGGATCATTATATAAAGCATTGAAAGAATTTGCAGATGGAGATATAAATCTCACGAAGCTTGAATCAAGGCTTACAAGGAAAAAAGCATGGGAATATAATTTTTATCTTGATTTTGAAGGGCATATTGATGATGAAAATTGTAAAAAGGCAATACAAGAATTAGTAAATTTGGGGAGTTTGGTAAAGATATTAGGTTCTTATCCAAGATCCAATGACAAGCTTTGAATAGGTGTAGTTGGTAACAGAAATGAAGAAAATGGAAATAGAAGTTGAGAAACAAGATAATCAAGCTACTTTAGTAATAACTGATGAAGATTTAGCTATAGGCTATATTTTACGAAAAGAATTATTGAAAAATAATGAAGTGGTATTTGCAGGAGCAATAAAACCCCATCCATTGGTAAATAATTTCAAAGTTAAAGTAGAAACGAAAAAAGGTGATCCAATAGCACAAATAATTGCAAGTGGTAATAATGCAATAGAAGTAAGTGATGAAATACTCGAAAAGTTTACTAAATCTTTGAAAAAATAGTTTAAAACATTGGTGAGTAATATTGGAATTTTGTAAATCGTGTGGCGGTAGGATTTTACCGAAGATTGAAGCATCAGGCAATAGAGTTTCTGCATGTGTTGATTGTGGAGAAATAGTTGGTCAAGGAGTATCTAATTCTATTCAAGCGTCAGATAGTAATAATAAGATTCAGATTAAAGATGAAGTGAACGATATTCAATCATTGCCGATTGAAAAAGAACAATGTTCCAAATGTGGTAATGAAGAAGCATATTCATGGCAGAGACAGACCAGAAGTGGTGATGAACCTGCTACTAGATTCTACCGTTGTGTTAAATGTGAACACACGTGGAGAGAATATTCTTAATAACTTACAAACACAAATATTAAGTGAATAGTATGAGTTTTGTTGCGAAAACTAAATCATCAGCTGAATGGAAACTAATAACTAATGTAGTGTCTACCATAGTTGAAGAACCAAGTTTTGAAGCTAATGCTGAAGGGATTCAATTTAGAGGTATGGATCCATCACATGTTGCTATGATAGATTTGAATTGGCCAAATGCATCGTTTGAAAAGTATGAATGTGATAAAGAATTTAAGTTGACATTAAGAATTGAGGAATTATCTAAATTGATTAAACGAGCAAAACAGAATAATAGTATATCTATATCGGCAGAAGATGATGAATATATGATTGTTAAATTAGAGAATGGTCGTAAAAGAGAATTTCAAATTCGATTAATTGAAAGTTCTCAGAGTCCACAACAAGTACCTAAATTATCACTAGATTCAAAAATTGTGATAGATAAGGGGGTTTTTGAGGATACACTCAATGATGTAGGAGCTGTAGCAGATCATATTACAATTGAAACCAATAACGATGAGATAAATTTCATTGGAAATGGAGATTCCGGAAAAGCAAAAATTACGTTAAATAAGTCAGATGAAGGAATAACAGAAATAAGCTCAAAAGCAGAAAGTAAGGCAACTTATAGTTTACAATATTTATCAAGTATTTTAAAGGCAATAGGAACAACGGCGGAAACTATTACTATTGAATATTCAAATAAAATGCCTTTTAAAATTGAATTCAAATTAGGCGAAGTAGGCGGACATATTAATTTCTATCTTGCGCCAAGAATTGACGATAGATAATAGATTTTTATATTTGTAAAATTTTTAATTACTTAGCGGGTGAATGGGACATCTCGTCCGTTCCGCTATACAAATCCCGGTAAGAGATGTACAAAATGGATTCAAAACAAATAGCATTAATATCAATATTTGCAGCATTGTATGCAATTGGAGTAATTTCTTTAGCTCCGTTTAGTTATGGACTAGTTCAAGTAAGAATTGCCGATGCATTATTACCGCTTTCCATTGTATTTGGAATGCCAGTAGTAATTGGTTTGTCACTAGGTACATTTATAGCAAATACATTAAATCCAGTAGGAAATTTAGGTCCTATTGATATTTTTGGAGGTACTATTGCGAATTTCATTGCAACATTTGTAGCATGGAAGATATGTGGAAGTAACAAAGTACCGTTTATAGTTGGTATTGGTTGTCAGATTGTTATTGTTTCTGTAATTGTAGGAACATATCTTTCATATTTACTCGGTTCAACGCTAATTGCAGGAATAGGTTATTTATTTATAGGAACTTTTCTTGCAGTTGGAATACTTGGATCATTGTTGGTTGTAATAATAAAAAATCGTATAGAAGCGATTGGAATTAAGAACTAGATGATTTGAAGGGAAAAATCAATAGATTTACTGGAATGGGTAAGCGCACCCATTGATATAATATCTACTTGAGTCGATGCATAAGATTCAAGATTTGAAAAGTTGATACCTCCAGAGGCTTCAGTAAGTGGTGGTTCTGAAATTTGTTTT
>JAKUSK010000046.1 GCA_022449325.1 Nitrososphaerales archaeon
TTCCAGAAGAATTTTTGAATCCTGCAGAGAGTACGATAATAGATATAGTACTAGGATCAATTGATCAAGATCAAGTTGATAATTTCGTACCAAATGCTATTTCAGTAACCCTAGGTGAGAATAATCGAGTGACTTGGATAAACATAGATGAAGTAATTCACACAGTAACTGCAGAAGTGGGTAGAGAATTTGAGAAAGTAGCAGGAAATGCAAACTACTTAGATCCAGAAGGCGGAGAATTTACATTTGTATTTGTTGAACCAGGAGAATATACTTATTTCTGTGCACCACATCCTTGGATGAGAGGAACAGTAACAGTAGTAGAACCTGCAGCATAGAAAAAATCATTACATTATTTTTGCACGTGCGAACAATTTAGCAAGTCTCAAAGGTTCAGGTATAGAACCTTGTAAAGTGAATTTATCTAGAATTTTTTTTGTATCAAATAAGGAAATGCCAGAAAATTGTATGTAAGCAGAATATTCAGTTTTAATATTAACTTTTTGAGATATGCCGTTTTTAGTATGAGTTTTCAGTTTATTTTTCCATGAATCAGGATATCTTTTCTTGAAATTGTTTTCAAGATTTTTCGGTGGTTTTAGTGAGACAGATATAATTGGAAGATTAAATGATTGATTTAAAAAATCAAGATCTACCACATTATAACTACTCATAATAGAACCAAGAATAATTATGCAATTAATATCATCTCGAGCCATTTTATCGTACATTAAAGAAATACTTTCAGTAATGTCGTCACCTCCTACTGTAGATTCTCCATATATAGAACCATCAACAACTAGATCACTTCTCATAACTATAGAACATAATGTTGACTTTTTTGAATTAGGAAAATAACATTCTGCAATACCCATAGCACGAAGTGCGTTTTTTTCAATATGAATTTTCATAATGATTTAGGAAATCAATATGTAGATTGTGAAGAAGATTTTGACTTAGTTTTATATTTTTTCAGAATCGAATTGAGATTTCTTTGGAGAAGTAACGATCGTTCTGGAGCAGTACCTACATAGTTCGAATAATTAAAGAGATTTTTTAAGTCCAAATCTAATTCAGACAAATATTTATTCTGTGAGATCAAGGTAAACAAAGGATTAGGTTTGCCAAGTTCAATTTCATCCCAAGCTTGTAAAGAGATTTTCCGAAATTCTTCATGAAGTGTCTGTCTATTTTTACCTTTTTTAGACAAATCCATCATTATAGGTTCAAGTAATGCAAAAGGTCCATAGATATCCAAATTCTTTTTTATGTTTATGTCAGATATTTCCATACCAGATAATATTTCAGAATAAATCATAAGACATTCATCTAATGCAAGAAAACTTTCAGGAAGAAATAGTCGGCGATTTGCAGAATCGTCCAAAGTTCTTTCCAATATGCTATTAGATGCATTGGAACTAGCAACGTTCAAAAATGAGGAGACATAACGTGTCAGGGATGAAATTCTTTCAGTCATGATAGGATTACGTTTGAAGGGCATGGCACTAGAACCAACTTGAAGTTTTTTTCTTGGTTCTTTGAATTCACCAAAAGGAGGAGATTGTAATATTCTAAAGTCTAAGGAGAATTTATGCAAACTTTGAGCTAAAGATGACAAGGCAGAAAGAACTAAGAAATCAACTTTACGAGGATATGTTTGAGAAGAAACTACAAATGCTTTAACGTCAAGATTTTTCATAACGTCATTTTCAAAATTCCTAGTATTTTTACCCAATAAACGCTTATAGCTGGCGGATGTTCCTACAGCTCCTTTAATTCCCTTACCTAGAACAATATTATCCAAAATAAACTCAATATTCTTAATATCTAATAACAAATCTTGAGCATAAAGTGAAAATCGATAGCCCAGAGTAGTAGGTTCGGCAGCCTGTATATGAGTCCAACCCATACAAACGGTTTTATGATGAGTCTTTATTTTTTTAGAAAGTGCATCTAAGCAAGCGACAATTTTTTCTAAAATCATTATTAGAGCTTCGCGAATAACTAGAATATCGGCATTATCTACAATATCCATAGAAGTAGCACCAAGATGTATTTTACCACCGCCAACTTTAGCTTGATCAGCAAAAGTTTTGATTTCGGACATCAAATCATGTCTAATTTTTTTTTCAATTTCAAGTGAACGTTCAATATCAACATGCTTTACGGTAGAATATTTTCTGATATCGTTTAATTCAGCCTTAGATATCAATCCATGTTTGTATTGAGAAGAGGCAATTTCATACCATATTTTTCTCCATTTTGTACGTCTAGTTTTTTCAGAGAATATAGAACGCATTTCATCACTACCGTAACGCCATGAAAAGGGTGATTTATAATTATCAAATTCAGAACCAGTCAAACTATACTCACATCATTTATTGTCCTTATTGATTATAAATCGTGGGTCAGTAGGTTGAGTTAAAGAATTGACGTTAAGAATTTTTTTTAATTGACTTTCAGTAAGAATTTCTTCCTTTAGAATTAGATCCAATATATTTGTATTAGAAGTTACAGACTTTTTAGCAATTTTTGAAGCGTTACTGTATCCAATGTATTTATTCAGTATTGTAGCAAGTCCAATACTTTCTTCGGCGTATTTACGACAGATGAGTTCATTAGCAGTTATTCCATCAATACATAACTTTCTCAGTTGTTTGATTGAATTAGTAAGGATTTGGATAGAGAACAGTACATTATAGGAAATCATAGGCATCATGACATTGAGTTCAAGTTGTCCTGCCTGAGTGGCATAAGCTACGCCAGAATCAGAACCAATAACATGAAAACAAACCATATTGACCATCTCAAGAATGGAGGGGTTGACTTTTCCAGGCATGATAGATGAACCTGGAGCAATTGCAGGAAGATTAATTTCCGACAGTCCAGTTCGTGGACCCGAGGATAGTAATCTTAGGTCATTAGAAATACGAGTAAGTTCGAGTGATAAATTTCTAAAACTAGAAGATAAAGAAGAGATGTCTTTTTGACTTTGCATAGATTCTCTTAGGTCCATAGATTGTTTCAATGGAAGTTTTGTTTGAATAGAAAGTTCACGAACCATTAATTTAGAATAATTTGGATGAGTATTGATACCGGTGCCTGCCGCGCTTCCGCCAATTCCTAAGAAGTAAAGTTGTTTTTTACAATGTTGGATATCTTGAAGGCATTTGTTAATGGTAATTGAATAGGCTTTGAATTCTTGTCCAAGTGTTATAGGAACTGCATCCTGTAAATGTGTACGAGCAGATTTCAGTATTTTATTAAATTGTTTTGATTTAGATTGAAATGAAGAAGACAATAATTTTAACTCTTGTTCAAGTCGTGGAAGAGAAGATAAGACAGATAAACGAATTGCAGTAGGGAAAGTGTCATTAGTAGATTGAGACATATTTACATGGTCATTAGGATGTATTGGATCATAACTTCCAAGTTTACGACGGAATAATTGATTGGAACGATTTGCTATGACTTCATTGCAATTCATATTAAAAGACGTACCAGCCCCCATTTGAAAAACATCAACTACAAATTGATCCCGAAATTTACCAGACAGAATCTCGTCTGAAGTTTTAATTATAGCAGAAGACAGTTTCTTATCAAGTAGTTTGAGTTTTGTATTAGTTTTTGCGGCTGATTTTTTTATTATAATAAAGGAATCTAGAAATTCAGGGGCGTGTAGGACTCCGCTAATTGGAAAATTCTCAATTGCGCGTTGTGTTTGAATCCCGTAATAAGCAGAACTTGGTACTTTCTTTTTACCGAGTGAATCAGATTCAGTCCTATATGCCGTAACCACATGTAATTATGAAAGACAAACATATTTTACTTTTAGGATGATTTCAATATCCTGTGGCTTCTCTTTGCCTATTAATTTGATTTTTCCTTTCATATTCGGACAATATATCTTCAGGAGTTAGTCCTAATTCAAGGGAAGCCTGAACTATGAAATGCCATATATCAATTAGTTCTTCTTTTGCAAGGTCAAGGTCAAGGGGAGAAGGTTTTTTCCACCATTTCCAAGATGTTAGTCGCTGTAATTCAATAGTTTCATGAATTATAGCAGTACACAAAACAGAAATTCTTTCGTCTTGCTTTTCAGGATAGCGATCCAATTTTAGAAGAGAAGTATAGTCAGTTTGTAACTGAAATATTTTCTTTAATATATCTTCAGATTTGAGATTATTGTTAGTCATATTATTATTAAACAAAACATAATTTAATATCAATTACGTTAGTAATTTAATGAATATTGAGAATATTAGTAATAATATATGGATAAAGGTAATATTATTTTTATTTACAATGGTTTTCTTTATGGTTTGCGGTCTAATATTACTGAATTTCTATTTCAATACAACAAATCCTGTATTTTTCTTACTAGAAATTCCACTTTTATTATTAATGCTAAATGTACTGAGAAAGATTGCTACATAATAAATTACAAACAATATTTAGAGGAATTAAATCTACAACACTAGCAGATGTTTTTATAGATAGGATAGTTAAAGTCGGAGATTTAGATGAATTAGTAAAACAAACAAAATATAAAGCATCTGTAGGAGGAGGAAGTATTAGAGGAATAGAACAAAGAGAAATAATAGGAGGTAATGCAACAAATATTGCATATTCTCTGGTTAAATTTGGAAGTGAAACACAATTATTTGTAATAGGAGATGAATTTGCAAAGAAAACATTAGAATTAAGATTTAAAGAATTTAACAATATAAAAATCGATGTAATAGAAGGAAAGCCGGGATTTACAATTGCGTTAGAAACTAATTTTGGGAATGAATCAAATATAATGATAAGTGACGTTGGAGATATAGAAAAATTTGATGGAAAATTAATAATAGAAAAATATATCAGCGCATTAGAAGAGTCAGACATCGTAATAATATCAAATTGGGCGTCAAATCTCAACGGAAATCAATTAGTAGATAATATTTTTAAAAAATCAGAGAACAGTATCAAATTACTAGATTTTGCAGATTTATCCTCTGCGACAGAGAGATTAGAAGAATTAATCAAGAATATAACAGACAACAATATAATAGATATTTTAAGTTTAAACGAAAATGAATGTCAAATATT
>JAKUSK010000047.1 GCA_022449325.1 Nitrososphaerales archaeon
TCTGTTCCATAGATTGAATAAAGTACTGTTATAAACCCTACAAGTATCATTAATGATTCTACAATATTTACTTGGAGTAACGTGAATCCCAGATATTCAAACGAAAGTCCAGCAAGAATTGAGCCTGCAGTAATAATTCCAAAACCAATACCTAAGAATAGCATATTTTTGGCCCTTGATTTATTATAAGCTTTGATTGATAAATATGACAAAATAAGACCTAATGAACCTATGAATGTTTTCAATGCTCTTAATAATAATAATTCAAAATCCATTTCATCGTGCCTCCTCTTTTATGTTTGAAAAACTTCTTAATAATCTATCTTCAGGTCTTTCTCGTATATTTGGAGTAATTTCAACTACGAGTTCTCCTTTATTGAATCGTATTGATGCATCCTTAATATTGCTCAGATAAAGAAAATACCTCTTCCCGTCATCAGTAACCATTGATCTTTCTACCTTAACGAGTTTGTTGTCCATTAATAATTTAACTCTTCTGTATGTCGAAGTCATAGGTATATCTTGTTCACGCATAATATCAGTAATGGATTTAGCTTCATCAATGGTAGAATCCAATATCTTTCTAGAATATTCATCTAGCAATGCGTTTAAAATAACTTTTTTCTGTTTTTCATCTGTGATAATCATATCTAAATCATTTCCATTACTGGAATTCACTAATGATAATTGTATTCATATTATATATATTTACTTGTAGTAAGATATATCATGAAAAACTCATTCATAAAGAATATATCAATAGTCTCAGTATTTTTGTTGATATTTGCAATAGGCAGTGTTATGGCCTTTGACTATAAAGAAAAGATGGAAAATCCAGAATTAGGTATGATTAAATTTAATATGGAAACAAATCAACGATTCAATAACTTTGATACAGTACTTATTCGATCAGGTTATGACGATCTTCAATCAAAGGTAACTACCGTAACGGGCGTATCTATCAAATAAACAAAATATTATGGTCGTATCTTTTATACGTCGAGTCTAAATCTGGGCAAATTTTCTTCTCCCCAAGTAGAAGCCCAGATTTAAGAGACTTACAATGCACAAATGCCCGTAATGGCCTGTGTATTGTAGTTTCAAGCTCAAAGTATTGATTTTTCTTTACTAAATTCCAATATATTCTTGACCTACAACTAGTAATTTCCTTATTCGTGTATTATATGTATGCCCGCAACTGTTAGATCTCATCTTAGAATGCTTTCTGAGGAAAAAGTAATGTCTACTAATAACATATTTGACATTATTTTTCCGGGAATAAAATCGAAAAAAGCTGCAGAATTATTTGTTAAGATTTTACAAAAATCCAATGGAAAAGCTACAAAAAATGCGGTAAGTGACTTTGCCAATAATTTACAGAACGGAATACTTATGGAAAATGGGGAGTTGTTCAAATACAGTAGGAGAAATTTCTACATGACTGTATTAAGAACATTGGTAGATATGGGATTTATTCAAAAAAATATGCCTGTTTGGGATACTAAAAGAAATAAAACATTGTATGTATATTCTAGAAATTTCTTCGATATTCCAAATAAACCTCCAACTGTTGGTTTCTGGCGTTTATCATATTATATTTGTAAAAAATGGAACAAATTATTTCTCTAGCATTACAGATGAGACTTGATAATTTTCAATAATTCGTCTTGAGTGAGATTTAATAGTTCTGACATTATCTTAATATAGTAAATATTATTGATCCAATCTTTCTTCAATTTTTCTTTCTCTATCGAGAGAACTGATTTACCTTTTGTGGTAGCGCCATATTTCTTCTGATTAGTATCTGTTGAATATATCTCAGTTATATATTCATTTTTCTGTAAATTCTTTAGAATTGGATAGATGGAACCTGGGCTAGGCGTCCACATAGAATTTGAGATAATTGTAATATGCTTGATTATCTCAGCTCCGCTTACAGGACTCTTAGAAGTTATATCCAATATTAATAGCCTCAAAAGTCCCTTTGGGGCATTTATTGCAGATTCAGACATAGTAAAAAAAGGGTGGAGATGAGACTAATTATGTTGTTGGAGTCTTTCCAATTCTGAAGAGTTTTGTTCCACACTCAGGACATATGCCTTGAGTAGCTGGCTTACCATTTTTCATGGTAATGCTTTGTGGATCATTCATCTCCCTTTTTGTTCTACATTTTACACAGTATGCTTCGACCATGACAATTACCTAATCCTAGGTCTGCAAAATTTGTATTTAAGCACGATTTAAATGAATTAATAATAGTCTCTAAATAGTGAATTAGACATTATCAATGCTTAATTTTTGATTTTCAGGCATTGATTATGAATTATTTTTAATAAAAGAACTCAAATATTGCTTTAAACTAATTTTTTAGTTTATAATCATCTAATCAAATAATTCGAAGTTGTATATAGATGAATTGTTAATTATATGCTTGAATGTAACCGGTAAGAAAATTGCTATTTTTTGACTAAATTTAGATAAATAAATCAGAATAATCAAAGGTGAGTGTGGGATTTGAACCCACGTATATACGCTTTGCAGGCGCACGCGTAACCGTTGCAGAATAATATTTCTCCGCCAACTCACCGTATGACTTTTGTATAAATTATGATATTTAGGGATTCTCTGTTCTAAGCAAACAGCAAGAACAATGGAATGAATGTCAAGGATATAGTATTAATCAACTTAACAAGTACGTGCAAAGCAGGTCCTGCAGTATCTTTGAATGGATCTCCAAGTGTATCACCTACTACTGCTGCTTTATGTGCTTCAGATCCTTTTCCACCAAATTTACCTGTTTCAATATTCTTCTTTGCATTATCCCATGCAGCACCACCCGTATTCATTAGGAATGCAAGTAAAGTACCACTAACAGTAGCACTAAGTAGAAATGCCCCTACTGCAAATGGACCAAGAACTACACCAACAATTAATGGAACGACTACAGGTAATAATCCTGGAATAATCATTTCTTTTTGAGCGGCAATTGTGCTAATATCTATGGCTTTGCCATAATCTGGTGATTCTGTTCCTTTAAGAATTCCTGGTTTCTCTTTGAATTGACGTCTTACTTCAGCAACTACTTGAAATGCAGTTTTTCCAACAGCACGAATGGCAAAAGAAGCAAATGCATATGGTAGTAATCCTCCAATAAATAGGGCTATAATGATTTTATAATCAATGAGATTAATTATTATACTTTCAACAGTGACTATTTCAGTTGAAAGATGAGTTAGATCGATCAAATATGCTTGAAATAGAATAAGAGCTGCTAAACCTGCAGAACTCAAAGCATATCCTTTCGTTAATGCCTTTGTTGTATTTCCTGCTGCGTCAAATAGATCAATTCTATCACGGAGTGATTTATCGGATCCAGACATTTCAGCCATTCCGCCAGCATTATCTACAATTGGTCCAAAACCATCCATACTCAATATTACACCTGCAACAGCAAGCATTCCCATTGTTGCTACAGCAGTACCATAAATTCCTCCTAACTGTGCAGATATTTTACCTGCATGTTCTAATGCAAATAATTCACCAAAGTAAAATCCTCCTCCTAATGCAAATATAATTACCAATATTGGAAGAACCGTACTTTCTAAAGCAACTGAAAAACCAGTAATAATATTGACGCCAGGTCCACTCTCTGATGCTTCAGAAATTGTATTTACTGGACGATATTGACTGGCTGTATAATACAAAGTTATTACAAATATCATTAAACTAGAGAAAACTCCAACTAATGAAGCATAAAACAGATTTATACTTTGTACAGTCTGAGTTATGAGGAAGTATAATCCAATAATAACTAAAACTGTAGTAACTATCATACCATTTCTCATTGGAATCATTGGATCGGTAAAGTTTTTCGAACGAACAAACGGTAATCCGAAAACAGTAGCAATTAATCCTAAGGCACAAGCCAATAAAGGTAATATTACAAATGCAGGGTTGTCTAAAACAGAAGCAATTGCCACTCCTACAATCATGGCTGCAATATTTTCAGCAGTAATTGATTCAAATAAATCAGCACCTCGTCCAGCTACATCTCCAACATTGTCTCCTACATTATCCGCAATTACAGCAGGATTACGTGGATCGTCTTCTGGAATTCCAGCTTCAACTTTTCCAACTAAATCTGCTCCTACGTCTGCAGCTTTGGTAAAAATTCCTCCGCCTAATTGAGCAAATAATGCAGCTAAACTAGATCCAAATCCTAATCCAACAATTAATGAAATATCCTGACCATAAAGATAGAAAAGACCAGAAACGGCTATAAGACTTAATCCGACATTGAACAAACCCATTACAAGACCTCCTCGATACGCAATATCCAGTGGCACTTGAGTTCCATGTTTTCCAGCAGTAGCAGTACGAGCATTTGCTCTCGTAGCTACATCCATTCCGACATATCCTGCAAGTAAAGAAAAAGCAGCTCCAACTAAGAAAGCAAAACTAACTTTTGGAATTCCGTCACGTGGATTATCAAATGCTAAGAATAAAACAATAGCTAAAACAATGGCAATTACGGAAATAGTTTTGTATTGTCTGTACAAATAAGCTTTAGAACCAGTTCTAATTGCATTGTAAATTTCAGTCATTTTTTCAGTGCCGATTTCATGTTTATTAATTTGAAGTGCAATGAATCCTGCAAAAGCAATTGATAAGAATCCCACTAAAGGTGCAATATAATCAATTAATGTCAAAGGGTCTGCCATTTAAATTTCTAACCTAAATTAATTTCAATGGAGTTTTATTTAAAGTCTACTCATGAATCAAAGACTTGACTAAAAGTGGAAGAACAACACTAGCCTCGGCATTGATTGTAACATGTTGAGCTAGATTTGATATTTTACCCCAAGAAATTGCCTCTTTAGTTCTTGCACCGCTTAGCCTTCCGTCGTATTCAGTAGCAGTCGAGATATAAACTGCATAATCCAGACCTTCATTGAATTGATTCCACCAAATTGTATGATGTTTTGAAATACCGCCACCAATAATCAACGCACCGCTTTTTTTAGATTTAAATACATAATCTGAAATAATATGCTGATCT
>JAKUSK010000048.1 GCA_022449325.1 Nitrososphaerales archaeon
AATTTCATTTTTATCCATTTTTCTAATTTCTAAGGGATATGCAACATTGTCAAAGACGGTCATATGAGGCCATAATGCATATGACTGGTATACCATTCCCATTCCTCGCTTTTCAGTTGGGATAAGTAGATTGTCGTCTTTCGAAAATAATATATCATCGCCTAAATTCATCTTTCCGTCATCCGGCTTCTCAACTCCCACGATGCATCGTAATACTGTTGTTTTTCCACATCCACTAGGTCCTAATATAGTAACGAATTTTTCACTTGGCACAGTAAAACTAATATTATCAACGACTAGGTTATCTCCAAATCTTTTTGTTAATTCCTTGACAACAAGTTCCGTCATACATAATCACTAAGTTGTTTTATAATATACTTTGCAACTAATTAATAATTTCATATTTAGAACAATGTTTATCTTAAACTAAGCTAACCTACTTACATTTGTCATCTAATGTATCTAGACGTAAATTTTTAGGATTAGCTGGTGCCGCTGTTGGTTTAGGAGCAGCCGGTTATTATGGAATAAATAATCTAACCCAAACTCCTGCTCCTGTAGATCAACCTGCTGGTCTTGCAGATCGATACACTCGTCTTGCATTGCCAAAAAATCCTCAAAATTATCTTCCTGATGATTATGTTGATTTTATTAGATGGCTCGAATCAGTTTCTGACAAACTTACCGGAACTAGTATAAGAGTTGCCATTGAAGCTGAAGTTGGACCTCGTTCACTTCATCGTAATCGTATTGACTTTACTTCTTCTACTGGCATGGAATTGAATATGGAATTTGATATTTACAAAAATAATCTCTCTAAATGTTTATTGGCAATATCTACTCAATCGCCTACTTTTGATATAATGAACGTGGATGTTTCTCAAGTGGGTCGTTTCGCTCCTCACATTCTAACCATTGAACATCTCATGCAAACCTATCCTGAACTCACATATCCTGGACTCGATATCAACGACTTTGTTGCTCCAGTAAAAAATTTCACTTGTACTTATCCGCCTACTCTTGGTAACCCTTGGAACACTGATTTTAATGGAGTTTTCACACAATTCCCTCAAGAAATTCCTTTAATGGTTCGATTCTTCAGAAAAGATCTTTATTCAGAAGAAGGTCGTGAAGTATCAGAGACTTGGGATGAATATCTCGATGATATCAAACATTTTCACGATCCTTCAAGAACTCAATTTGGCACTGTTCTTATGGCTGCTAAATTCCCATCAATAATTATGGAATTTCATAATTGGTTGTATTCATTCGGAGGTAAACTTTGGAATATTGAAAAAGACGGTTCAATTAATGCCGATATTAATAGTGATGAAGCTCAAGCTGCATTGGAACATTACCTGGAAGTTAGTAAATACGCAGAACCTAATTCTACATATTATGGATGGGCACCTGCTGCAGAATCTATGTCTCAACGACGATGCGCTACTTGTATTAACTTGACTGAATTTGCTTCTTTGATGGATATTCCTGGTGAATCTTATGTAGTTCGACAAGTTGGTTATGCCAGAAATCCCGTTGGCGATGCCGGTGCATCACATCATTATTCTGGTGCAGGTTTAGCTATTCCGAAATATTCTCGAAACCCTGGTGCAGCTTGGGTGTTTATTCAATGGGCTACTGTTGCTTCCATGCAATTAATTGCAGCTATGGATCCATTAGCTCTTGCAGTTCCTACTAGAAACTCTGTTTTTGAAGATCCAAATGTTCAAGAATTAGTTAAAGAAGGTACTATCCGTCATTTTGATACTGTTAAAAATGCAATTGACCGAGACGAGATTAATATCAAACCCGGATTCCCAAAATGGGATTCAATTGAAGGAGAAATGCTTAACCAACTTAATCAAGTTATCCGAGGGAATCTTTCTCCAAGAGATGCCTTGAATATTATTCAAAAACGTGCTGATGACGTCGGACCATTTACTTTCTGAGTAATTTTTAGTTTATTTCATAAAGAAATGCTTAATAGTTTCAACCTTGCTGCATTCTTAGGGGAGATTTATGTCAACAAATATTATTGTCGATGCTATCGATGTCACAAAACAATATGGTGACTTTAAAGCTCTTGAAGGTTTATCACTTCAAGTAGAACGTGGCGGCGTCTGGGCATTATTGGGTCCAAACGGTGCAGGTAAAACTACTTTCTTGAAATGTCTTTTAGGTTTGAAACAATTTACTGGACAAATAAAAATCGATGGTTACGATATACAAAAAGATCCTAAGAAAGCAAAACATCAAATTGGATATGTCCCTCAACATCCAACTTTATACAATGACATGACTGTACAAGAATCATTAAGATATTTTGGAGATATGCGTGATGTAAAACGTTCACGTCTCCGTGAACTTCTTGAGTTTGTAGGTCTTGAATTATGGGCTCGACAGCCAGTTGGCGCATTGTCTGGCGGAATGCAACAACGACTTATGCTTGCCGTTGCATTACTTTCTGATCCTCCAGTACTTCTTCTTGACGAACCAACTGCCAATCTTGATGTAAATCGTCAGGTTGAATTTAGGAATCTTATTAGTTTACTTGTCAAGGAAGGTAAAACCGTTGTCCTTACCACTCACTTGTTAGGTGACGTTGATCATATTGCAGAAAAAATTATGTTATTGAATAAAGGCAAATTAGTTGTAAAATCTTCAGTAGCAGATTTGTTCAAACAATTAGATTTAACATCTCAAATGTTTGTTGAAATACCTGATACTTCAAAGGAACAAGATGCAATTTCTGCTCTTGAAAAAGCAGGTGCGAATGATATTGAAGTTAAGGGTAGTTGGTATGAAATGCGAATAGATCCATCGAAAAAAGTATCAATTCTTAATAATTTGAGAGCAAAAGACTGTGAAATAACTGATTTCAAAATTGAAGAACCTAATCTTGAAGACGCATTTAAGAAGATCACTGCTGGAGAGGGTAACTAATGACTAATCCATTTATTATGATTTTAAGAAAAGAATTGAAAGATTCACTGCAAAGTAAATGGCTCATCACATTTGGTGTAACTTTCTTCTTTCTAGCACTCGGAGTACCTTATATTATTCTTGGCGCAGGTGGATTACTGCCTAGTGATTATCCTGGTATGGTTGTTGGAACACTTGTTACGCTTGCCGTTCCACTTGTCCCATTAGTATCTCTAGCCATGTCTTCTACTACTATAGCTGGCGAACGAGAGGTAGGAACTATGGAATATCTTCTTGCACAACCTGCTACAAAAGTCGAAGTATTCTTTGGTAAATATGTTGGACTTGTAACATCTCTTACTTTGGCTATGTTCCTTGGTTATGGAGGTGCAGAATTGATTGTTTATTCTACTAATCCCGAATTTATAGCCTCATTCATATTTGCATTGGCCTATTCATTATTGCTCGCTGGTGCCGCTGTTGGTTTAGGATTTATTGTTTCAGTTTCAGTAAAAACTCGTGCTGCAGCTATTGGTACAGGTTTGTTCTTATGGTTCGTTTTAGTTGTAATTTATGATAGTGGTTTCTTGGGAGTAATTACTGTTGCACTAGATGCTGATTCATTATTGATTCCTTTAACTTTGGCAAACCCTGTTGAAACTACTCGAATACTTGCATTGATGCATATGGCTGAAAGTCCTTTACGTGGTGAACTAGGTCCACAAGCATCATACTTGTTACAGAATTATGGTTCAATTACTGCATCTAGAATTCTTACTGGTGTACTTCTCTTATGGGTTATTGTCCCAGTTGTAATTTCATTTATTCTCTTTAATAGACAAGATGCATCTTAGTTCTTAGAAACTTTATTCAAATAATATAATATTCCAGATCCTACAATTCCTAATGTAATAACTGCTAATACGATTAAAAACTCGATTGGAATATCTTGCTCCATCGTGTTTTCTTGATTTGTTTTTTCAACAATTATAATTTCACTTACTGATTCGTGATGTAATTCTGATCCTTCAAATATTATTTGTACTTTGTATAGTTCTTCCAAAGCTTGAAATTGAATATTCGACGATCCCGTTTCATCAGTAATCCCATTCGCAAATATTCTGTCATTAATGTAAAAGACTAAAATCTGTCCGCTAATTGGTTGTGCATTATTGCTCTGTAAATTTGCGGAAACATCTACAATATTATTTTGCAAATTATTGTCTGAAACTGATATCGATATTGCGGTAATCTCTTTACTTGTTGCATCTATTCCGGGTATCAGAATAAACACAATAATTAAAATATACTCCAGTCTCATAATTATTAATCATATATGAATAAAATATTAGTTTTTTGATTATATTTTTATGATAAATTCTCAATCTAACATCGAATTTATATAAAATAATTTGTCAACATTCCGCATGACTCGACACTTAACTATAGTTGGGTTACTAGTTGCTTTAATTTTGGCACTATCTTCATTTGCATTAGTTGCTAATGCATTTGACCCTGGAGGTCCTCCAGGCGGTGGTGGTGTACCAAAAGTAGTTACTGGTAATTGGGAATTCATTAACTATCAACCTACTGGTGGTAGTTATAGCCCACAATTCGAAATAAACAATGAAAATGCTCAATGGTTGGAAATGAAATGGTTATTTCCATATCCATCCAATGACTTCTCTTGGGGTAATTCCCAAGCTGGTTCAAGCTCACCAGTTCTTATTGTTGACGGCGTTGCATATGTAGCTAAAAACTCACGTGCATTACATGCAGTTGACGCAAAGACCGGTGAAGAAGTTTACTTTACTGATGAACCAGCAAACTTATGGGATGGACCTGCAATTACTGCAGAATATCCGTTCTTCCAAAGTGCATGGGGCCATACTCACGCATTAAACTATTATAGACAGTTTGGTGACAGTGGATGGTTAATCACAAGTAGTCAACCTTGTCTACTTAGTGCATGGAATGCAGCTGACGGTTCGTTAGCATGGAAACTTGGCGTTGAAGAACTTTGTGGTACTGTAGCGGAATACGGAAATCCTGATGAAGGAATCGTAGGAAGCTTTGGAAGCAAAGGTAGAATTTCAGGACAATCAAATCACCCACCAGCAT
>JAKUSK010000049.1 GCA_022449325.1 Nitrososphaerales archaeon
AGGTGTTACACTTATGGCTACGTTCCCAAACAAAGTTCCACGTGACATTGTAATTTGTAGTGGAGGTGAAAAAACTATTGCTGCATTGTGTCTAATATTAGCTATTCAGGGTGTCAAACCTGCTCCATTTTATGTTTTTGACGAAATAGACGCCGCACTTGACGCTGTTAATTCTACTAAATTGGCCGAAATACTAGAAAATAGAACCTCTAAATCTCAAGTCATAATGATTACTCTTAAAGATACAATACTTTCACGTGTTGATAATATGTATGGGGTATACCATGAACGAAGTATTACTAAGATTGTTAAACACAAACTTAAAGAAAACAAACCTAAAGAAATTAAGATCTCAAATATAGCGAAGGAATGACAATCAGATGAAAGATTCTAACCAACTATCGAAAGCACCCTTGAACCTGCTAGTTAATCCTAAAACTGCACGAAAAGGAAAACCTTGGGAAATTGACATTGCAGACTTGCTCGATATCTTCCTGAAGCAAATAATTGCCAAAAATAATCCTGATTTACGATTATGTGGAACTGCTGCACTTTCATCTGCTGTATTATATCGATTTAAAGTAGAAACTTTGTTTTATTTTGAAAAACTTAAAGTCAAACGACCTAGTATCTCTCGAAGTGGTCCACCTAGTATTATTGTATTGCCTTTCCGTTATGAATTATATTCTACATCAATTGATGATTTAATCATAAATCTAGAAAAGATTTTAGAAGATGTTTCCAGACAAGATATCGAAAGAAAAGATAAATCATCTCAACTTATACCTGATTCAGAACCTGATTTTGATAAATATGTTGTAAAATTTGAAGAACTTGCAAAAGATTTCAAAACAGAACTTATTTCTAAATTATCTAATACTGATAAAATGCTCTTTAGTGAACTCATCAAAGACAAATCTGCAATAGAAAAAGCTCGATCATTTCTATTATTATTATTCGTTGCAGTAGATGATGTAGTTAGCTTAGAACAACTAGAATCTCCAGATTCTCTTGAATCTGATATTATAATAACGCGTGTATTACAATGACTAACTCTCCCTCTTCATCTATTTCTAATGATAAACTTCTTCAAGCAAAAATTGAAGCTGCTTTATATGCTGCTGGAAGACCCTTATCTAAATTTGAATTAGCTAAAGCCGCAGGTATTACTTCTACCATCAAATCATCAAATATTGCTAGAAATCTTATGTCAAAAATAAATTCAACATTTGAAGCGATACAAATGTTTGAACTTGAAGGTGAACGATTTGTAATTCAACTAAAATCTGATTTCACTACGTCTGCTAGAAAATTTTCTTCAAGACCTCTGTTATCTACCGCAGAATTGAAAACATTGTCTTTTATCGTCTATTTTCAGCCAATCTCTGGAAAAGATTTAGCAGATAGACGTGGACCTAATTCTTATCAACACGTAAGGACACTCAAACAACTTGGTTTTATAAAATCTGAACCTAGTGGACGTACTAAAATCTTCAGCACAACAAGCAGACTTGCGGAATATTTCGGAATTGCCAATGATCCTGCTATATTGAAACAACAACTAGTAAAATACGGCTTTAAACCGAAAAAAGCCCAGGTTATTCAGCCTTCTCCAAATAAACCATAAAATTATATAAGATTGAAATATCTAATATGATGTAAATGGTAAAAGCATTAGAAAATATCAGAAAGCGTAAACATACAGGCGGTCTTATTAAGCATACTCGTAGCCGACGTTCAGATGAAAAAGACTCGTTCTCTGTTGATACTTTATTAGGCGATCATTCTATTCGTGTCAAAAACTCACGTGGAGGAAATGTAAAGATATCTCTTGTCTCAGATAATTTCGTTAATGTAATTGATAAATCAAATAATAGTATCAAAAAGGTTGCTATTAATCGTGTTCTTAAAAATCCCTCAAATCGAGATTACGAAAGACGTGGTGTAATTACTCGAGGAGCAATTCTCGACACTGAACTTGGTAAAGTACGTGTATTGTCACGTCCTGGCCAATCAGGAATTATTGATGGAATACTTATTAATGAATAATTGGAGATTTAAAATATGAAATTTTTAGCGCAAGTATTTGTTGGTTCTAATTCATTTCTTCAAGAAGCAGTATCTTGGGGTGTAGGCATTGTTGTTTTATTACTATCACTTGGTTTCTGGTTTATGTGGTGGTACTTGGGTAAACAATCCAAGTCTTAACTATCGCGCGTTATACTACTTACCATACTTATTCGTCTTGGTGTAATTTCTTATGAAAGACTACGAAAAGCAAGTAATTTGGTTGGATTATTTTAATTCCTCTTATTCACGCTCTCAAGGTAGGCGTGTTTCTCGTAATCGTTCTATAAAAAATCCTGTTTTACCTGATCTTCTTGAAGCTGCAAAACGACTAAATCTTAATCCTGTTGGTCATGAAGTTATACATCCTAAACGATCTTCTGTTAATTCTGGATACATCTCTATCGATAAAAAGAATAAAAAATCTACCGTCCTTCAAGACTTAGCAAAAATGCTTACTATAGTTAAAGGCGAATCTAAAAAGTCTTCTAAATGATTATTCATGTCGACTAAACTTACTGACTCAAATACATTATTCCTCGAAGGCAACACAAAATTTTATGTTCCAAAAAATAGTCTCATCCAAACTCCTCCCCCACGTACACCTGTCTTTTTTAATACTATGGCGAAATTCAAACGAAACTTATTAATCTCCATTTTTAACAGTTACGCGTCACAATCTAGTCATAAACTTACTTTTTCCGATACATTATCAGGAGTTGGAGCAACAGGACTCCGCTTAGCCAATGAATCAAATTATGTTCAAAAGATTTACTTTAATGATGCTAATGTTAATGTATCTGAATTATTACAAAAATCTATTAATTATAACAATCTGGATTCATCTACCGAAGTTTCTATAAACGAAGCTAATAAATTCCTATCCAATTTTACTAATAGAGATACTCGATTTGACTTTATTGATCTCGATCCCTTTGGTTCTCCTATCCAGTATATTGATTCTGCTGTTAGATCGTTAAAAATTAATGGCGTGATATCTCTTACTGCTACTGATGGTGCAGTTCTTTGTGGCGTATATCCAAAAGTTTGTTTACGAAAATATGGAAGCATTTCTCTTAATACAGAATACTTCAATGAAACTGCATTACGTATACTCCTCTTCTCTTTAGCTTCTATATCGTCTCACTATGAACTAGGAATTAAACCTCTATTCTGTCATACTGATAAACACTATATTCAAGCTTACGTTCAAATTACTGATTCTATATCTGATACTGAAGGTAAAATTGGTTTCCTTGGACATTGTTCTACATGTCAAAATCGTGTAATCTCAGAACTTCCAATTTTGTCTTGCAATCTCTGTTCTTCGGATAACAAGATTGCTGGTCCAATATGGACTGGAAATATTTTCGATAAATCTTTTCTTAATATCGCTATAAATAATACCGATGATTCAAATCTACTCAAATTATACGAAAATGCACTTTTTGAATCTTCTTTGCCCCCCTTATATTATGTTACAGATAATATCTCTAAAAATCTTAAAATTTCTTCCTTTCCTGTCGAAACTATCTTGTTAAAATTAAAGGAAAATAATTTTCTTTCTTCTAAAACTATTTTACATTCTACTGGTTTTCGTACCAATGCTAATATTGAAGAAATTAATTCACTCTTATCTAAAATTTCTACAAGCAATATATAATTCACTGCTTGCATTTCTACTTACTTTTGGTTTTATTAATTTAACATTTGTGAAATTCTTTCTTAATTCATTTTCTAATGGCTTTAACATTGGTCCGTCAAATGCCTTTAATAAACACCCTCCATTTTTTTCTAACAGATCAGGAAACCTGTTTATAATTAACCTCGTAAGATCTATTTGATTATTGTGATCTATCTTCCAAATTCCTGATATATTTGGAGCTATGTCTGAAAGAATTACATCTACTTTCCTTCCTATTTCATTTAATATATTATTTACAACCTTTTCGTCTCTGATATCTCCTTGAAATATTGTAACATTGTCATTTATTGGTTTTATAGGAAGTAAATCAACTCCAATTACTTTTCCTTTTGGCATTACTAGTTTAGATGCTACCTGCAGCCAACCTCCTGGCGCAGCTCCAAAATCCAATATATTGTCATTTGATTTGATTAGATTATATTTCTGATTTAATTCTATTAGTTTAAATGCAGATCTACTTCTATATCCTTGTTCTTTTGCAAGTTTTCTATAATGGTCTTTCTTAGCATCCTCTAATCTCAAAATATAACACTATAATGTTCTATTCTTTTTTAATCTTGTCTTGTTCTGTTAATACCCAGTTTTCAATGAACAAACAATCAAACGGTGTCACCACTCCATCCTCTGCACATCTTTCTTCTTCTGGACAGGTTATGCATGGAATGTTTTCTATTGAATCAACCTTTACTGGAAACTTCACAGGTGTTAATTTATAAGTCCATCTTCCTCCTTCCAAAAGTTTTTGTCTATCTACGATTCTTCTTTTTTCTAATTTTATCGCTAACCGTGAACCTTCTCTACTGCTTAAACCTAACTTCTTCCAAAGTTCACTTTGTAGTATTCCTTCTCTTCCATTTTCAATTACTATTTCGTAAACTCTTGCTGTTAAATCTGCAAACTCAATTTTACTCTTTCTTCCACGTTTTGTTTTCTTTTCAGGTTCTTTAGTTTCTTTAACTTTTGGTTTACGTCCCCGTGTTTTCTTTTCAGGTTCTTTAGTTTCTTTAACTTTTGGTTTACGTCCCCGTGTTTTCTTTTCAGGTTCTTTAGTTTCTTTAACTTTTGGTTTACGTCCCCGTGTTTTCTTTTCAGGTTCTTTAGTTTCTTTAACTTTTGGTTTACGTCCCCGTGTTTTCTTTTCAGGTTCTTTAGTTT
>JAKUSK010000005.1:0-6400 GCA_022449325.1 Nitrososphaerales archaeon
GCCAGACGAGCAGAATTAAGAGTAGTAGTTTCAATGCCGTCAATTTGAATTTTACCAGATGTGGGTGAGTCAAGTGCGCCGATAAGATTCAACAAAGTAGATTTACCGCTGCCAGAAGGACCCATAATTGCAATAAATTCGCCAGAATTAATTTTAATGTCTACATTATCGAGAGCAATAGTATCCAAACCGCCGCCCGAATATACTTTTCTTAGAGAGTCAGTTTTTAGTATTACTGAAGACAATGTGATAATACCTAAAACGGTTGTTTAGAACTACGACGTCGAAGTATAAAGATAGTGATTAGAATTACAAATGCTCCGACACCTATAATGGCAATAGGTGATGAAAGGAAAGCAGAAGTAGTAGAGCTTTCGTCAATAATAACGGGCTGTAAATCAGCAAGTGAACCTCCAATTAGGAATTCAAAGGTGTTAGTATGCAAGAATTGATTTCCATATGTATCTTCGTATATAACTTGTAGAATTAGAGGAGAAGTACCATCTCTAGCATCTTCGTCAACAGTAAATTCTAAACTAAATGGAATCAAACTATCTGCATCAACTTCGCCAATGTATTGAGAACTTTCAGTCGTTAATATCAAACCGTCGCCATCTAGAATAGAGATTGAAAGAAATTGAGCGTCAGTATTACCTTGGTTTAGAAGATTACCAACAATTGATGCATTAAATCCTGCAGGTAATATCTCACGATCAAATTCAACAGATTTGAATGTAAGGTCAATTAAGCCTCGAACTGTAAAACCAATAGTTCGGATTTCTTCATGTGGGAATCCATGTGAATCGATATAAGATATGTGAACTTGGACGACGCTTGATGTATCAGCGGCACTTAGTGATGCAAAAATTTCAGGATCAAGAGTAAGAGAGTCGCCAGAATTTAGTTTGTTGAATTTCCAAGTATTGCTTCCTGAATTAAGAAATATAGGAAGGACAGAAGACTGAACCGTAGAAAATTGTAAATCAATTGAGATGTCAGTAACATCGTCATCACCAGTATTTTGAAGATTAATCAATGGAGTAGTTATTCGTCCAGATTGGAGAACATTATCAGGGATATTTATTGAAAATGGAGATGACCAGTCCTTAACTATGACGCCAAACTCTTGAGATATGGTTTTTTGTAAACCGTTGATAGTTCGATATTCAACAATAACTGAGATTGGATATAGGCCTTTTTGTGCAGTTGGTGAAACATAAGTTGGGAAAGAGAAGGACATCTTTTCATCAGTAAGTAGATGATCTAATTTTCGAGTATTGTCGTCTAGAGAAGTTCCAAGAATGCTAGAGGAAGTTCCATAGGAAACAGATAAGGAAATTGAATAAGCTGGCGCAGTTCCAATATTTGACATTTCTAATATCAAATCATTTTCTGTACCACTTGTAAGAACATTATTCTTGATTGATAATTCAATATCACTTTTACCATCTACTATAACGGAAAAGTCAATTATTTCATTACGTAATAATGAGTCTTTGTCCAAGTATGAAAAATCTAATTGGAGATTATATTCTCCAAGTTCAATAGAATCAGAAACATCAACTAGAAAGTCAGCCGAAGAAGTAGAACCGCTAGGAACAGTTGCTCCAAAGAAACCAGTCACTGAGTTTGCACCGTTGGAAGAAGAGAAATGATTATTTGAAATTAGTTTACCTTGGATTCCACTAATCGGGCCAGTGTCACGGTTTTGTATTACTACATTGAGTTTAACACTATTATCGCCTGGTTCAACTGAGATTTGATCATTTGGACTTCCCCAGAATGTATCAACTACTGCTATTCCTTTGTTTGTTACTTCTGCTACACGAAGAAATATTGTACGAGTTTCAGTAATAGTAGTTCCGAAAGAATTATCATATACCATAGTAGCAGAGATTTGGTAATTATTACCAGCAGTAGAGATTGGGGCAAATAGAGATACAGAGATAGAAGTTTGTTGATCTGGACTTAGTGAAGAGAGTTGCCATTTGTTGTCAGATCCGAGAAGATTTAGTGGAGATGGAATTGTTAAAGATAAATCAATAGAACCGGTATTTGCAGTACCTTCATTAAGAAGAATAAATTCAACATTGTTAGATTCGTCAGGTAAGAGTAATTGAGTACTAGAAGTAAGTTTAAGGAAACTTCTTCCACTGATATGAACATTAACATCTTTGTCAATAGAAAGTCCATTTAAGCCGGTAGTAGTTTGATAATTAATTGTTATAGGAATAGACAAAGTTCCAATAGAAGCATCTTCATTTATGTTAACGAGGAAATTATACGTATTAGTAGAACCAGCAGTTACAGTAGTAGTAGAGATAGCATATAGAATATTACCGCCAGTACGATTAGTTAAAACGTCGGGTAAGATTAATTCAACAGATAAATTATTTATATCAAAATCACCGCCATTTCTAAGAACAATTTGGAGATTATTACCGAGATCTCCAGGAGTTACTTCGACAGGAATAGTTTGAGTTCCCCAATCAGAGAAGATAACATCAAAGTCAGTAATGAATACATTCAAGTCATAGGTACCCAGACCCGACCATTGGTTACCGGTTAATTTAATAAAATAATAACCCGATTTAGATGCAGTGAACTTGATATTTTCATCAATTCCCTCGCCATTAACAGAAGAAGCAAGTTGAACTTGTTTACTATCAGAACTATCAGGATGGTATAAATATAAATCGATATCAGTACCAGAAATTAAATCAACATTAATTGAGATAGTCTGTCCTGCAAGTACATTAACTTTATAATATTCAGTTCCAGTTGTCCAAGTTCCACTAGTTTTTCCTGTTTCTAATTCAACGGCATTAGAAATTGAACTACCGCCAGCGCCATAAACAGGAGGAGAATAAATCACAAAAACACTAGAGATTAACAAAAATAACATTAAACTAGACATTAATAATTGAGTTATATTTTTCATAATGAAGTTCTACTCTGCTAGTTAATAAAAACATATCATAATTATCTATCGTAAATTAGGCATTAGAATGAAATTAGAAAATAAATAGTGGACCGGAAGGGATTTGAACCCTCGACCTCCCCCATGCCAAGGGGGTATCCTACCAGACTAGACGATTGGCAAACATACCAGCCCATCATAATGAATGATAACTCGATCCAAATTTATTAGAGAACTAGATACTTAAGAATATTAGGATAGGAAATAATTAATTTAATGAAGACTTGATTTGAGAAGCCAGATTATCAAGTTCTTGTTCTGTAGTAATTTTTCTAGACGGCCATGAATCATTATCAGTATCGTTAATAAATCGAGGAATAACATGAATGTGAACATGAAATATATCTTGACTGGCAGCTAAACCATTAGATTGGGAAATATTCAAACCATCTGCATTGACTGTTTTCCATACATGTTTAGAAAGCATGTTTACAATTTCGAATAATTGAGCAACGTCGTTATTTTCCATATCAGTCAAATATTGATAGTGTTGTTTTGGGACAACTAGAAGATGCCCTCGATTAAGAGGATATCTATCCATAAAAGAGATTAAGAAATCATTTTCAAACACGATACTTGCTTGCTTATCTTTATTGATTATCGCACAAAATACACAATGTTCGTCCATATGTTTTCAGTGTAGAAATTCTATAAATTATTAACGAAGTGTCCGGTATATTTATAACCAATTATAGCAATTATTGTAAGAGGAGAGTTAAGATGAGTGTAAAAAATCGTAATATGGAAATCTCTCATATAGTAGTCTGATTGGACAATAAAGTAATTTGGAATGAATAATTATGTTAAAAAATATATCGGAATTAACGGGATCTGACGCATTAATCAAAGCATTAGAGAATGAACAAGTAGAAGGAATATTTGGTTTACCGGGAGGCGCTAATCTACCAATTTATGATTCTTTGTATGACAGTGATATACGTCATATTTTAGTTAGACATGAACAAAATGCAGCCCATATGGCTGACGGGTATGCACGTGCGTCAAGAAAACCAGGTGTTTGTTTTGCAACATCAGGTCCTGGTGCAACTAATTTAATTACAGGAATCGCAACAGCGGCAGCAGATTCATCGCCAATAATTGCAATAACTGGACAAGTAGCATCAGATATGATAGGAAAAGATGCGTTCCAGGAATGTGATATAATTGGTATTGCAACACCGGTAACAAAATATACATACCAACCTCTTACATCCGCAGAAGTTCCTCAAGCAGTAAAAAATTCTTTTCATATTGCAACGTCAGGAAGACCCGGTCCAGTTTTAATTGACATACCAAAGAATGCACAAACCGAAAAGATGAAAATTAATTTTCCTGCTAAACCAAATATTCGTAAGATACAACAATTACAAACTGCAGATCTTAAAGCAATAGATCAAGCGGCAGACCGCTTACTTAATGCCGAAAGGCCAATGATAATGACAGGTGGAGGAGTAATTTTATCAGGGGCATTTAAAGAATTACAAGCAGTAGCTGAATTTTTGGTTGCGCCAGTAGTATCGACATTTAAAGGAAAGGGAGGTTTTTCTGAAACGCATTACTTATCATTGGGACCAATTGGAATGCACGGACATATTGAAGCAAATAAATTAGTAATTGAATCAGATGTGTTATTAGCTGCAGGAGCAAGATTCTCAGACAGATCAGTTGGAAAATGGGATGAATTTGGAAATGAAATGACAATTATTCATGCAGATATTGATCCTTCAGAAATTGGAAAGAATAAGAATGCAGATATAGGTTTGATTGGAGATATTAAAACTACATTATCATTGTTATTAGTAGCAATGGAAAAGAAGGCTCAAAAAAGACAATCAGAATACGAATGGATAAAGAGAGTAAATGAAATCAAAGATATATGGAGAAGTAAGCCTCTTCCAGCTCCAAGAGAAATAACAGGACCAAGATTGTTGAAGAAGATGAGAGAGATTTTACCAAATGAATGTTTAGTAACTACAGAAGTTGGTCAACATCAAATGTGGGCATCATTGCATTTTGATGTTGCAGAACCTGGTACTTTCTTTACATCAACAGGATTAGGTACAATGGGTTGGGGATTACCTGCAGCTGTAGGTGCGAAATTTGCAAGACCGGATTTACCAGTAATTGATATTGCAGGAGATGGAAGTGTACAAATGACTGAATCAGCTCTAGCAACTTCAGTAACAGAAAAATTACCAGTAATTACAGTAATATTCAATAATGGAATGCTAGGAATGGTTGCACAATGGCAAAGATTATTCTATGAAAGAAAATATATCGGAGTAGAACTTGAGGGAATTCCTGATTATGTAAAAATAGCAGAAGCATATGGAGCCCAAGGAATAAGAGCACAGTCAATGAATGAATTTGAAAAGGCATTAAAAAATGCATTAAATAGCGATGTAGCAACAGTAATCGACGTGCCAATTAATCCTGATGAAGATGTATTTCCATTCGTTGTACCTAATACGGCATTAAAAGACATGGTTATTGCATAATAAACAGAATAAGTTAGACAAATGCCAAAGTTTTATTGAGAAAAAGTAAATAGTTTATTAGCAGTTAGACGAAAAAATTTTAGGATTGCCTCGTAGAGCTTTAAGTAATAATCAGATAAAACAGAAATTGCATAAACCAGAATGGATTAAAGTAAATTTTGTACAAGGAGATAACTACAAGAAAGTCAGAGAATCAGCAAATAAATTAAATCTAAATACAGTTTGTCAAGAAGCTAATTGTCCTAACATCTATGAATGTTGGGAAGGAGGAACTGCAACTTTCATGTTATTAGGAGATATTTGTACAAGAGGGTGTAGATTTTGTCATGTTAAATCAGGTAATCCAGAAGGAATTGTAGATATTTTTGAACCTGAAAATACTGCAAATGCAGTAAGAGAATTAGAATTGGACTATGTAGTATTAACTTCCGTAGATCGTGATGATTTAACAGATGGAGGATCATCTCATTTTGCAAAAACAGTTGAAGAGATATACAAAAAGAATGAAGGAACGTTAATTGAAGTATTAATACCTGATTTTTCAGGAAAGATAGATGATCTATCAACAGTAGTAAAATCAAAACCAACTGTAATAGCACATAACATTGAAACAACAAGAGAATTAACACCCATGGTGAGAGATGGAAGAGCTTCTTATGAGAGATCTTTAGAAGTCTTAAAAAATGTGAAGAAATTAGATTCGAATATTTATACAAAATCATCGATTATGTTAGGATTTGGAGAGGAATACACTGACATAATAACCGCAATGAAAGATTTGAGGGAAGCAAATGTAGATATATTAACACTCGGTCAATATCTGCAGCCATCAGATTTTCATATTAGTATTAAACAATTTGTTCATCCAGATGAATTTATTAAGTTAAAAGATGTTGCTGAAGACATGGGATTCAAATATGTT
>JAKUSK010000005.1:6410-31077 GCA_022449325.1 Nitrososphaerales archaeon
CAGGGCCATTGGTCAGAAGTTCATATAAAGCTGGAGAATATTTTGTAAAGAATTTGGTGAAATAGGTATGGAAATGACACTAAATCAGGCAGTAAAAAGTGCACTGGATAATGAAATGGAAAAGAATGACAAGGTTGTACTTATTGGTGAAGATATTGGAAAAGCTGGAGGAGTATTTAGAACAACAGAAGGATTATACGATAAATATGGTCCAAAACGAGTTATAGATACACCATTAAATGAATCTGGAATTGTTGGAACTGCAATAGGAATGTCTTTATACGGATTAAAACCAGTAGTTGAGATTCAATTTATGGATTTTATATTTCCTGCTTTTGATCAGATTGTTTCAGATTTAGCTAAATTTAGATATAGAACAGGAGGCGCATACACTTGTCCAATGGTAATAAGAGCACCGTATGGAGGAGGAATAAAGGGTGCTTCTTATCATTCGCAAAGTGGAGAGACGCATTTTGTACACACATCAGGATTAAAGGTTGTCGTACCTGCAACTCCGTATGAAACAAAGGGATTATTGATTTCAGCGATTAGAGATGAGGACCCCGTAATATTTTTTGAACCAAAAAGATTATACAGGGCATTAAAAGAAGATGTTCCAGAAGAAGCGTATACAATACCAATTGGTGAAGCAAGAATAATAGAAGAAGGTAGCGATGTGACTTTAATTAGTTATGGTCCAATGATACAAACTTCATTAGAAGCAATAGAAATTGCTAAGAAAGAAGGGACAAGTGTAGAATTAATTGATTTAAGGACTTTATCACCATTAGATTCAGAAACAATAATTAAGTCGGTAAAGAAAACTGGAAGAGCGGTAATCGCACATGAGGCACCAAAAACATTAGGAATGAGTGCAGAGATTTCAGCGTTAATTGCTGAGAACTGTTTAGAATATCTAGAAGCTCCTATACAAAGAGCGACAGGCTTAGATACACCATTTCCTTATTCATTAGAAAAAGATTATCTACCAGATGCAAAATTTGTAGTAAATAAAATAAAACAAACAGTAGAATATTCATAGTGATTAAAATGGTATATAATTTCAAACTAGCAGACATTGGAGAAGGAATTGTTGAAGGAGAAGTTAGTAAATGGTATGTTAAAGTGGGGGATGTAGTAAAAGAGAATCAGCCATTAGTAGAAATAATTACGGAAAAGGTAACAGTAGAGTTACCATCTCCTGCAGATGGAACAATAATGAAGATTGGTCCAGAGGCTGGAAAAATTGCAAAAGTTGGTGAAGTAATTGTAGTAATTGATGATGGAAAAGAAGATGATAATGTTAAAGATGGCGCTAAAGAAGAGACCAGAGTAGACAAAAAAGAAATAATAAAAGAAGAAATAAAAAGTAGAAAAGTTATTGCTACGCCTGCAGTCAAACGTTTGGCAAAAGAAATGGGAATAGACATCACCAAAGTAGTTGCTACTGGTGAAGATGGAAGGATAACCGAGAAAGACGTTAAAGTATACTCAAAATTAGAAGTTCAGAGTAATGAAGAAAGGATAGCTTTTAGAGGAACGAGAAAAACAATTGCTGAGAGATTAGCAAAATCATCAGACAGAGTAGTTCAAGCATGGATTATGGAAGAAATAGATATGACAAAAGTTACAGAGTTAAAGAACAGGTTAAAGGAATCATCATCTGAAGATATAAAATTAACTTACATGCCATTTTTTGTTAAAGCAGTAATTAGATCACTTAAATCAAGTCCAAGAATTAATGCTTCATTAGATGAAGAAACTGAAGATATCGTTATAAAAAAGGATTACAATATTGGAATTGCAACAGATACTGAACAAGGACTAATAGTACCTGTAATAAAAAAAGCCCAAGACAAAAATATTAAAGAAATCGCTAAAGAAATAGAAAAGTTATCGATAGAAGCTAAATCAGGAAAGTTAGGATTGGAAGATACGCAAGGTGGGACATTTACCATTACAAATATCGGAGCTATTGGAGGAATATCGTCAATACCAATAGTAAATTATCCTGAAGTTGCAATACTTGCAATAAATAAAATAATGAAAAAAGTAGTTCATTGGGAAGGAAATATAGTTGCAAGAGATCGAGTGTATCTTTCGTTATCATTTGATCATAGAGTATTAGATGGTGCAGATGTAGCACGATTTTTGAATTCTATTAGGAAATGTTTAGAAGATCCAGAGAGTCTAATGAAGGATGAACAGTCTTAACATCTTAGATTTAGGTTTAACTGAATATCAACGTGCATTAGATATACAAAAAACACTTGTGAAAGAGCGATTAGATAATTCGACGTCTGATACACTATTATTGCTGGAGCATCCTCATGTAGTGACATTAGGAAAGCAAACAAATCCAAACGACGTTCTAAATAATTCAATTCCAATTGTTAAGATAGATAGGGGAGGAAGTGCAACATATCACGGTCCAGGTCAGTTAATAGGATATATAATAATGGATTTAAGAAGTAAGGGTATTTCAGTCCCAATACTTATTTCCAAAATTCATGAAATTATCATTCTAACATTAGATGAATTAGATATTAAGGCAAAAAGGAAAAAAAATGATACAGGAGTTTGGATAGATCAGAAGAAAATTGCGTCAATTGGATTATCTGTAAGAAATTGGATAACATATCACGGTTTCAGTTTGAATGTGAATACAGATTTGGAGAGATTCAACACCATAAGACCGTGTGGTTATGATAGTCAAGTGATGACATCAGTGAATTCTATAAAGAAAGAGGAATATTCAAAAGAAGTTATTCAAACAAAAATAATAAGGAATTTTTCGAATGTATTTGAATATAACAAGATTCAGAATTTAAGATAATAACTAGGTAAATTCATCGAGTAATTGCTTAGCAATATTCTTACCAGTGTCAAGTGGTTGATTCACTAATGGTCCATCTTGTAAAGCAGGTTCGTCACCATCATAAGTAGGTTTGTCAGCTTTATAGAAAACACCAATTGGAATCTTCGATTCCCATTCATAAGATTTTGATATAGCTTGTTTTAAATCATTAGTATCATGTTCTTCGTCTTCCAGCGTATATACACGATCACGAAACCACTGATAAGTTTGGATTTTATTATATGTAACACAAGGACTGAGAACATCGACTAATGAGAATCCTTTGTGAGAAAGTGCATTTTCTATCGTAGAAGATAAGTGATCGGCATTGCCAGAAAAACCTCTGGAAACATAGGTAGCACCGGAAATAAGAGCAAGTGCAATAGGGTTAACAGGTACTTCTAACAAACCAGAAGGAGTAGATTTGGTAAGCATGCCTCGTTCACTAGTAGGAGATGCTTGACCTGTAGTTAAACCGTAAATTTGATTATTCATAACAATATATGTGATATCGATATTTCGACGCATAGAATGAATAAAATGGCCCAATCCAATTCCATATCCATCACCATCACCGCCAGTGGCAATAACAGTCAAATCAGTATTAGCAAGTTTAATGCCATTAGCAATAGGAAGAGAACGACCATGAAGTCCATGGAAACCATAAGCATTAACAAAGCCTGGAAGATTTGAAGAACAGCCTATGCCAGAGGATATAACAACATTTTCTGATTTAATTTTTAGACGAGCAAGAGCAGTATGTATACCACGTAAAACAGCAAAATCTCCACAACCAGGACACCAAGTAGGTGTTATTTCTGACTTATATTCTTCAATTTTTATAGGTTCGACAACCATCTAAATCAAATCCTCAACTTTATCTATAATTTGCTCAGGATAAAAAGGCTCGCCGTCATATTTAAAAAGAGTATGATTAATTTGGAAACCTGTTTCCATAGAGATTAATTTAGATAATTGACCAGAATAATTTGCTTCGACAATAAGAGTATCTTTACTTTTAGAAAGAATTTCCTTAATTCCTTTTTGTAGAGGAACAAGATATTTAATATGTAAATGATTGACACTTTTAGAATTATTTTGAAGAATTTGTATCGCCTCGTGAACAACATTGTAAGTAGAACCCCAGCTAACAATTGTAAGATCGGCGTCTACAGGTCCTTCTAATTTTACAGGAGGAAGTTGTTCCTCGATAAATTTCATTTTTCTCATACGTTTAAGCATAATTTTTATACGTGTTTCAGAATCAGTGAATACATCACTAATTATATTTCCATAATCATCATGTTCGTCGCTAGAAGCTTGAAATACTGTGTTAGAAGTACCAGGAAATGCACGAGGAGAGACGCCATTATCAGTATATTTGAATCGTTTATAGAGTTTGTCAGAATCGTTTGAAGTTACAATTTCTCCACGCTCAATAGTAGAATTAAAGTCAAGATCTACGATTGATTCCATATGTTCAGACAAAAATAAATCAGAAAGAACCATAACAGGAATTTGGAATTGATCTGCAAGATTAAATGATTCAATTATTGAATAATAACAGTCTTCAATAGTAGATGGTGCAATTATAACTTTAGGAAAATCACCTTGTGAAGCACCAATAGCTTGGAACAAATCACCTTGTTCAGTTTTAGTAGGTAATCCTGTAGAAGGACCACCGCGCATAGAATTAATAACTACAATAGGAGTTTCAGTTTGACCTGCTAAACCAATAGCCTCAGTCATTAATGCAAAACCACCTCCAGATGTTCCAACCATAGAACGAACGCCTGCAAAAGAAGAACCAATTGCCATATTAATAACAGAAATTTCATCCTCAGCTTGTTTAACAACCATACCAGACTTTTTAGACTGTGCAATTAGGTAATGTAAAATTGAAGAAGCAGGAGTCATAGGATATGCACAGTAGAATTTACAGCCAGCAATTATAGAACCAAATCCAAGTGCTTGGTTTCCAGTAAGCACAGGTCGTTTTATATTATAATCAGGATTTAAATCGAAATCAAAATCAGGAAGGTTTGATTTAGCATAATCATAACCAGCTTCAATGACTTTAAGATTAATATCCATAACAGATTGTTTCTTTTTACCAAAATAATCACGAATAACACCATTCATAACATCAACATCAAGATTAAGAAGTTGAACAAGAGAACTAAGCGCAACTGTATTTTGAAGTATAGGATTTCTTCCTATATCTTTTAGAATTTCGTTAACAGGTAATGGACAAAGAATTACGTCCTTTGGTATTGTATCGGAATCAGGTTTGATTTTATCACTATTGTATAAAACAGCTCCACCAGGAACTACATCAACAATATTGCGTTGAAATTCCAAGGGATTAAGTGCAATAAGGAAATCGACTTTATTTCCATGGGAATAAATTTTTTCACGACCAGCACGAAGTTGAAGATATATGAATCCGCCTCGAATGACAGATTGATAGCTATTATATGCAAGAAGATGTAAACCGCTTCGTGAACAGATTTTTGCAAATGATTCACCTGTAGAAGCAATACCATCTCCTGCGGCACCTCCTACTCTAAGAACTACTTCGTTTTTTGGCATCCTAAGATAATTGCAAAATCTACATTATTTAACCTTACGAATTAAAAATTTAAGTAATTTATCGTCTTTATTGAAGAAAAGCAATTCATTTTCAGACTTTTTTACCCAAGATTTGATATCTTCTTCGGCAACGGGATCGTCTGCAAGAACTTCAAGAATTTCGTCAATGTTCATTTCTTTGACAGTTTGTCTAGTTTGAAAAACCGGTTCAGGGCATAGAAGGCCTTTCATGTCAATAGTTTTAGTAGGTTTAATGGATGAATTGTCTTCGGTCATAAGAATTTTCTCACACTCTTCAATAAATAGTTATTTAGTGTTACATATATCATACAAGAAGACTAGGAAAAGGGAATAAATTTGAGCTTCAGATTACCAAGAGGAATGAGAGACATAGAAGAGGAAGAATATACTAGGATTGAGAAGGTAAGAAGTGCGTTTAATGATACATGTGAGATATTTGGTTTTAAAAGATTAATGCCTTCACCAATAGAAATGCTTTCAACACTAGAAGCTAAAAGCGGTCCGGGAATAAAGGATGAGATTTACCATTTTAAAGACAAGAAAGACAGGGATTTGGGACTGAGATTTGATCTAACAGTAGGAATAACAAGGTATATTACCGGAAAGAAGGATTTACGTAGGCCTCATAGAGTAGGTACGTTTGGAGACATGTTCAGGTATGACGAACCGCAAAAAGGACGGTATAGATGGTTTCATCAATGGAATGCGGAAATTTATTATACGGTTCAAGATAATCCAAGAGATCATGTTTTTGAATTATTCAAGTTTACAATTTCATTATTTAATAAAATTGGAATAGATAATTTCAAAATAAGAGTAGGTCATAGAGAAATAGCAGAAAGTTTTGTGAATTTATTAATCTATGAAAAATTAGAAAAGCCAAATGAGGATAACCAACAAAATATAATAACAATATTAAGACTATTAGACAAAATAGAAAAAAAAGACTCTAAACAAATAATTAACGAGGCAATTGAACTAGGAATGGAAACAAAGAAAGCAGAAATATTATTGGAATTTGGGAGGATTAAATCGAATGACTTGAGTTTACTTAAGGAAAAATATTTTTCAATACTAGAAAAGTTATCAATTACAGAGAAAAATTTGGAAGATATAGAAAATATTATTCAAGGTTATTTTAATTTATTTGAATTAAATATTAAGAATATTGAATTTGATTTAGGATTAGTAAGAGGAATGGACTATTATGACGGATATGTTTTTGAAATAGTTGATTTAAACAATAAGGAAATAGGTTCAATTGCAGGAGGAGGTGAGTATTCACGATTGATTAAGAGCTTTGAAGGTCCTATGAATTTATCAGCAATAGGAATAGCAGGAGGTATAGAAAGAACGATAGAAAAGGTAAACAGTAAACAAGAAACAAATAAAAATCTCATATCGGTAATATCTTTGGTAGAAGGAAAGGCAGAAAAATTAATTTCTGCATTACGTGAAAACAACATACCTACTACATATAGACAATTGAATAAAGAGGACATAAAAAGAGGGTTGAAATTTGCGGATGCAAATAATGTGAATGTTGTAATAATAATTGGAGAAAAAGAGCTCAAAGATGGAAAATATAGAATTAAACATATGAAAACAGGGAAAGAAGAACTCATTCAGAAAGAAACTGTCATAAATTTCATTAAAGAATTAATATAATTATTGTGTAGAAAAGAATCAATGAGAAATATCTTAATTTGTTGCTTATCAGTGGTCATTGCTTTATTCCTTATTCCGTCAGCATTTGCAGCGGATACAGACAACAGTGATAATTTTAATATTAACATAAAGACACTTGACGATACAGCAACAATTACAGAAATAGCAATTCCAAAGGGAAGTAATAAAACAATTAGAATAGATCTTCCTAAACAGAATTCTGCATTCAATGGAACAGTAACACTTGAAATTGAGGGAAATCCAACGGGATTAACAACATCATTTACTGCAACTTCGATAAGTGGCTGGCAAGGAACTACAGGAAAGAATTCAACGTTAACGATTTCTCCTCAACTTTCTGCATTAAGTGGTAGTTATCAAATAACAATCAAAGCAATAAATAGCAATGATGCAACAGATTATGCGCAAAGGACAATAACATTATTTATTTCTGATTTTGAGATTACAGCTTCTCCTACAATAGTATCACTTAGACCAGGTGAACAAAAAGATATTGACTTGACAATAAGTTCAAAGAAAGATGATGTCAATAATAATTTAGATACAAAATTCTCAGGCGCTGTTCAACTATTACCAACATCAATGTCAGGAGCAACTATAACTTATGTTGATGATGTTGTAAATGTTCCAGAAGGAGGTTCAGCATATGCTACAGCAAGAATAACAATAGATAGTAATGCAGAATCAAATGGAGATGGAGTTTTTGTTGACGTAGTAGCAAAAATTGGAGATTTACAACACACTGTAACATTCAAAGTAAAAATAGAATCAAATCCATTATCAATAGGTTTAGCAATAAGTCCTAACCCTGCAATAGTTTTTCAACCAACGGTAATAACAGCAACAGTCACGGATGCTGCAGGAAATCCAGTAGATAGTGCGTCAGTGACTTTTAATAGACTAGGTGGAAATGGAACATTTGCTGATGGAGGCACATTTACAACGCTTACAACAGGCTCAAATGGTATAGTCTCTGCTACATTTACGCCGAAATCAAAGGAAACATTATCTATTCGTGTGTCAGCAGAGAAGGTAAATTATGTTTCGGGTGAACTAACAACTCAAATTCCTGTAAAGGGGGACTTTGTATTATCAATTACGCCAACACAAGAACAGATCAATGCAGGTGATTCAAAAGCTGTAACAGTAACAATTACATCAACTGATGGATTTAGTTCACCGGTAGAATTATCGTATGAAGATGTGGTAGTTGGTTTTACAGTATCATTTTCAGAATCAAATATTATACCGGAATCAAATGGAGCTACATCAACAACAATAACAATATTTGTTGCAGATAATGTAGCATCAGGTACTGAAACAATTATAATAAAAGGAAAATCTGGAGGTATAACACAATCTGTTTCAATAGGAATTAGTGTTCCAAAAGCAGAATTTACATTATCAATTAGTGATGCGCAAAAAGAAATTACAACATGGCAGGGAGACATTGTAAAGATAGACATGGTATTAACATCAATTGGAGGGTATGATGGAACAGTTCAACTAAGTACTAGTATAGATGATATGGCCAACATACAAGTAGAGTTTTCCTCAAGTTCGGTGTCGTTGAGTAGTGGGGAATCAAAGCAAGTTTCATTAATCGTAACAACAACAACTGCAACTAGTCCTATGGATCGAATGCCTATAGTAATTAAAGGAACTTCCTTAACATCAGAAGCAACGACAACAGCGTGGTTACAGATATTACAATTATTTGAAGTGATTATTGATTCAACAGATAGAAATGATGATAGTAGGATATCAACAATAATCATTAATGATAAAGCAATACAACCAGAGCAATTACCTTATGTCGAGAGGATGAAAGAAGGAAGTATTCTTACATTAAAGATTGCATATGAGGTAATTGAAGAAGAGGAAGGTACAAGATATGTATTTAGAGGTTGGAATGATCAATCAACAAGTCTTGAAAGAACAATATCAATTGAGGGACCGTCTACATTCATTGCACAATTTGACAAAGAACACTACGTAAACATTAGATCCAAACCTGTAAGTAGTATGATTGGCCTTTTGGATATAGAAGGTTCAGGATGGCACAAAGAAAATTCATTGATTCAACTAAATACAAATGAGATATTAGTTGTTATTGAAGATCAAACACGATATAGATTTGATAAATGGAGTGGATCAATCATATCAGACAAGAGGGATACAGAAATAGTGGTAGATGGACCGAAATTAATTTATGCAGATTATATTTTACAATATAAAATAACACGAATAATTGAGCCTTCGTTTATTGCAGATATAATAACAACATTTGATAATCCATGGGTAGATAGTGGAACAGAATTATTACTCGAAACTACAAAGAAAGCGGACGAATATGGATTCATGCAATGGATAATATCAGGAAATAATTTTGATTTAACGAGAACTACGAATCCCACAACAATTATAGTTAATGAACCACTGACTATCAAGATACAATATGATTTGCTTCCAATAGTAAGTATAGAATCAGCTCGAATGCCTAATACTGGGTTCGAAGGAGAGAGTTCACAAATATGGATAAAATTGTCAAATACAGAATTGAGAGGAGGTTATGTAATTGTAAAAACATCGACTAACATAAATGGACTCATAATAGAACCTGGTCAGCAAGAGATTTACCTTGCACCAAGTGAAAGTAAATTATTTGCAGTAACTATGAATTATACTAAATCAGGTAGCGGTTCAGTAGATATTACATTAGAAAAAACAGGAAGTCAAGATAATTCAATTAAGAAAAATTTCAATATTTTTACGATAAAAGACAAGAGAGAGATTACTAATATAGGAATAGCATTAGGGTCGAAACATTTACAACAATTTAATCAATGGATGATTCCGGATGAAAGAGTAAGAATTTGTTCATCTGAAATTTTAGAACAAGCAAGAATTAGTGATGATGAATCTGATTTACAAAAAGCAAAGTCAATATTAAAATTTGTGTCGGACAAGATAGAACCGTCGTCAAGTATACCAAATAATGCAGGAACAATAATAGAAGAATTTGGTATAATTGGATGTATTAATACTGAAGATAAAATAAATGGAGATTCTAGAACTTATCAAATTTTGATGGGAAGTTTGTTAAGATCCGTAGATGTTGAAGTAAGACCGGTTATTGGTGTAATGGGTGTTTCGGGAGACAACAATGAACCAAGTGCATTAATCAATACATGGATTGAAGCAGAAATAGATGGACAGTGGGTAGTTATTGATGCAATCAATAACATCATAGAAACAGAAATAGATATACCATTTAATAGAGAAGAAGGAATATCATATAGACAAAGATATTCCATAATACCAGAAAATGGTGGAATACTAACAGCGATGATTTATGATTGTATAACTATTTGTAATTTGGATGTATCAAATCAATATAGAGGTACTGAATCTACTTCAAATCTTGGATCAATTTTATTTGTAACTGGAGATGTTGATATAGAAGTTAGAGATTCGAATGAGAATTTTATTGCTAATGGAACAGTAAGTCGATATAAATGGTTCGACAATGGTGGAATAAACAACAACATACCAATGAAGTTAATTCTTCTGTCAGAAGGAGTAGATTTAGAATATATAATAATGAGAATTAATGGTGAACTTGGAGAAGAGTTTGAAATAAATGGAATGAGAATTATGAATTTTGAACCGCAAACCAAATCAATTAAATCAGGATTAATTTCAAAAACTACTTCTGATTTCAAGCTAGTAGCATTAGGAGAAGAGTTCATAATTGCAGAATTTGATGTAATAATTTTCGATAATCGAGAGATTGAAATTCTATCGACTTCGTCGTTAGTAGAATATATGGAACAAAAGAGACTTAATGCAATACGTATAACGACAATGAGTCATTCAGATAATGAAGAATTAATTATTATAAACTTATCAGATGATATACTGGCAGACATAGATTCAAAATCAGATAGAATTGTCGCAATAATTAATGGAGTAGAATCACCTATAGAGATAACTGACGATGGTGTAATAATTACAATATTAATAGATGATTTAAAGAATCTGAACGAGAACACAATAACTTTATACTTTTCTTCCTATAGTATGAATTTCGAATTAAGAGATCCATTAAATCAGATAATTAGGAATGCAGATATTACAATGATTGGTGAATTTATGAATAGAACACAAATAAGTAGTGAAGGGAATTTTATGAGGTTAATTCCAGGAAATTATGAATTTATTGTAGAATATAGGGGAGAACAAGAAATAATTTCTGAGAGAATTAATGATGAGAACGTAGATGTAGAAATAAATCTTTATCGATCAGATTCTATGATAATATTCTTTATAACAACAATATTCTTAATAATTTTAGCAGTTGCATATGGAATTCAAAAAGCATTTGCAAGAATATTACCGGAATACAAAAATAAGAACGGTAATTCGTTTTAATTAGATTTTAGTAATTTATTGATATTTCGATCATAAGTAGTAATAGTATTTTCGAATTTTTTTAGGTCGTCTTCACTAATTTTGAATTCAGACCATAAATCAAGTTCTCGAATATATTCTTTAAAGCGATTATAACCAGGTTTGACAGTTTCAACGATATTTTCTAATTTAGCGCCGCCAAGTAATAATAATACATCTAACCGATCAGAATTCTCTTTTACTGGAACTATTTGAATCATTGACTCTTTCAAAGAAGGAAAACGTTTCCTATTCCAGGCATTATAATCATCTTCAAGTTTCTTGGAAGAGATAGAATTAAGTACATTTTCAGGAACACGAATTACTGCAATACTAAGGATTATAGACTCGTATTGAAAAGGAGAAAGTGGAAAATATGCTGCATCGTCTAACATATTTTTTAGATTATCATATATTTCATAACTTCTTCCATAAACATAAACAGGTGAAAAAGCTAAGACTTTTAATGATTTTGCCATTTTTCCAAGGCTATTTATTGCATGGCCGTTACTAGTCAACAAGCTAAGAATTCTAGGAACTAAAACATCATGTCCTAATTTTTTACCTGAACGATCGATGCCAATCATTTTGTTAAGTGCGTTGCCTTGAAGAACTATAAGCATGTCACCAGAAGTTTTTTGATTTCTTACAAGACGAGATATACCACAAAATGCATTAAATTGGACCTGATCAGTATCATTATTAGAAGGAAGAGATGTAAGAACTATTCGTGAAGATTTAGGGTTAATATTTTTTATTTTTTTGATTAGTGGAAGAGTAAGACCCGATACGAGTGTTTCGCCTATTGAACCTGTGATGATTGCAGTTTGTTCGTCAATGTTATTACTAATACCAACACGACGAATTTTATCTTCAAATTTATCAAATTCGGAAAAGGTATCTTCAAATTCACTCCAAGTATTAGTATTAGAATCATAATCAGAATCAATTAGATAATAATTTGATTGGTTGATAGATGTGTCATCTGAATCAAAAGAATGTTTTTCAGAATTAATGTAATCAACTAATAAATGATTCAATCTTTCTGGATGAATAGAGTTCTTGAATGAAAGAAGTGTTTGAGAACCAAAATCACCAATACCAAAATTAATTACTTTATGATGATTTTTTACTTTAATGGAACTTAGATTATCGATTAAATAAGACAGTTCTTTTTTGAAATTGATTAATGGAAGATTACAAGTAGCGCATTCATCTAAACCACGGACATTTTTATGACCATCAGGACATAAAATAAAGGAACTGTAAGAAACTTTTTTTGAGGTAGTACGGGCCATTGTAATATATATCATACAACAGAGATAAAAATAATTGGGTCATATAGACACAATTCCTATAAATAATTAATTAATAATAAGATATGATGAAACGACAAGATAGGGATATTGAATATCAGTCAGTAATATTAGAAAGAGAGAATAAAGATCTAAAAGGTCGTCTACGAATATCAGGAGATACAATTATATTCCAAAAGAAAGTCGGTTTAATATCAAAGAAATTTGAAATTGAATTTCAAACAACAATGGAATCAATTAAAAAAATTGATAAAGAAGGATATTCAAAAATTTTAATTACGGAAGTTGATTCAGATTCTACAATAAATTTTGTATTAGATACACCAGTGGAGGCAAATGAAATTTGCGAGATGATTAATAATAAAATAAATAAATTAATTCAAGATACTGAAGAAAAGAAACAAGATGAAAGAGATCAAATGATTAACCAAGCGAATTATTCAACCTATATTTTTGATGTGACTTTCAAATTGTGGACAGTAATGAATTTGTTATTCATAATAATGAAAGAAACAATCAACAATAATTGGGATGAAGTAGATCAACGGGTAGAAGAATTTAAAGAAACAGCTAGTGAATTAGATGATAATAAAGTAAGCATGGGAAATGATGTCAAGAGTATTATATCAGCAATAAAAAGTAGAGACGATATAACAATAATTAATTCAATTAAAGGAATTATTAGAACTCTAGGTGAATCATTACAAATTCCTGTTCCATATAATGAATGGAGAGAGATTGAAACAGAAACAAAGCCAGGTTGGGAAAATTTACAATTCTTTTATCTTTTTGCAGTTTCCATATTTGAGTCATATTACTTTGAAGGTATGGAAATGGAAGAAGAAAAAAAGATATCAAAAGCAAATGTAATTAAATATATACCAATTGTAAATGGTCATTTTTCAGATCAATTATTTGATAAGACAAAATATTCAACAAAAACACTTAGAGAAAGGAATGATACAATTGAGCAATTAATTGATGAAACGACGAACAAATTACAAGATTTATTAAAGGATTCATTGAAGAAAGTAAGTTTACTAAATTAGATATTTATTTTTTCAAGAGTGTATTTTTAGATGAATCAAAGGTAACTTTAGACTTTCCATATGCAAAGAGTTGAAGATATTGCACGGCATATTTATTTTTTACGGGTAGTTGCCTTGGGATTACTTGACCTTCGATACTAATTAATGAAGAGATTAGAGGTTCCATATTGACATAATTTAGAATAAATTCATTCATAATAAGATATTTTTTCAAAGTAGTTGCCTCATTCTCAATAATCTTTATTCCATATTCTATATTAGATAATCGATCTGAGAGATCGGATTGTGATTTATCATCAAGGCGTCTAAGAGAAGATTCAATTTCAGAAATTAATTGGGTATCTTTACCCCATTGAAAATCAAGAGGTACACGAGTATCATTACGTTTTTCAAATTCTCTTAATAAACGCATTAATTCACCAATAACTGTATGAGTGCCATTTTCAAGAAATTCTAAAATAGCCATAACATCAGGTAGGTAAAGAATTCCAGTAAATGTAGATAATTCATCATGATGTACTTGAATTTGTTTTGCAACATCAATAGTTTCTACATCAGTCGGATTTTGTCCAAGAGATTCATTTAATGGGATAATATTATATTCGTGCATCTTTAATGAACGTTGGATAAGACGTTTTAGATTCGTGATAGTCTTTTGCATTAGTTGATGATAGCGTTTATGAAGTGAAGCAATTGTAACCAAAAGAGTATCTAATGCTTGTCCTCCTTTTCCTTGAGATATGAAATTTTCACTAATGGAAATTGAAGTAAATTCCAAGGTGTTATCAAATTCTTTTTGTACAACAGTAACTAGACTTTCAGCAACCCGAATAGTATTTTGTGATACTTCAAGTAAATAATCGTTTAATTCATGTTGATTATTAAGAACGTCAGAAAAGGCTAGTTCGTTGTCATAAGTAAGATGATCAGAATTAATAGTAGGAAGGTTACCAATTCCTAGTTTTTCTAACTTTACAAGCATATCTTTGCATTTATCAAGTTGATCATTATGATAATTCAGAACTTTAAGCTGAAGTGAATCAATACTATCTTCTTGCGAATCATGTAAAATCTGGATTTTTTCAGATTTTTCTTTTAATCCAGAATATGTAAGAGTGTATAATCCATCTAAAGTGATAGAAAGTTCTTCTTTGAATTCACCAAGTGATGTAATTTCAGTATTAATATCTATGCCTGGGCAGATATCTTGAATTTCTTCAAGTTCTGAATGAGAGTTATCAATATTTTGAAGATAAGTATTGCATTGTTCTTTAACTAATTCGGTTAGTTCCGCACCCTCAGTTCGTCTAGAGAGATTTATAGAAGATAAGGAGATAGCAAGTCCTAAAGTTCCGGCAGAAATTATTGATTTAAAAGAATCAGAAGAATTAAATCCAGTAGAATAATCAAAAGGAATTTGCATGGTTTGCAGTGGAATAATAAAAAACAGTGTACCAAAGATAAGTGTAATTACATAAGAGAAATTAGGTAAGATACTTAGTTCTACACCACGTTCGTCCATCCACGGCCAAATTTTATCAAGGACGTTGATAAAAGAAAAAGAAATAATTAATAGAATTGGGATGAATAATAATACAAGATTATCAATTAAAACAAATAGATATGAATTAAAGATATTATTTTGTAAAGAAAAAAATCCAGATAATGATTCACTTGGTGCAAATTCACTAAAAGATCGTAATCGAGGATTAGTTTCATAAATAATTTTTGAGAATATAGGAAGAGTAGAATCAGAGATAAGAGAATAAATTTTTTCAGGTCGAGTAGTAAGATTAATCGATAATTTATTAGCAAATCCCAAGGCATTAAATGGAATAAATATAAATAAAAAGGAAAATAATAGGCCTACATTCTTTGATAATTCGTCAGATTTTTGGATTAAAGCATAAACAAGCATGAGTGGAATTGAGATGAAATAATATGATGTAAGGAATAATGAAGCAGCAGTTATACCAACTATTATAGTAAGTATATTACTGGGATTGTTAAGGGCTTTTGTGACAAATATCCCAATAATAAAGAGGCTTAGCAATAACCACCAGAAAGGTATCGAGGTTTGGTAAAGAAATGCAGGAATAAATAGAAGAAATGAGAGTGAGAACCCTGAAACTATAGACCTAAAACCAATAACAGCAGAGAGAATTGAAATTAGAAATACAATAGGAATAGGATATAATGGAACCGTATATAAAACAATTAAACTGAATAAGAAGATTGCAGTGGAAAATAATATCTTTGTTAGATTTTTTCGATATTGTTGTTCTCGTTCAATAGCGTTATCAATATCTGAAGAAGGTCCGAATCCAACTTTATCAATCACAGATGAATTGATTAATTTAGACAACTTTTATCTCCAATATATCAGAGAATGATTAAGTAGTATCCTCGATTTTTGTTGTACTTTTGAGTTCGTGGTTGGAGGAAACATGAACGCCTTGTTCTAATAGATATGAATGAGAAAGTAATCTTTCTCCTTGAGTTGTTTGATTGTATAATATATCCATTTCTTTGAATGTTTCTAAATTATCAATACGAGCTTTTGCAGCAATAATCAAGAATCTCATAGTCCAAGGATCAGTTGAATCAACTTCACGTATGTAAATACTTTTAGAAGCATCTTGAGTTACATAACCAGACAACATAGTTTTAGCTTCAGAGTCGAGGTCTTTATCCCATAATCCTCTAGGACTTACAACGGTAAACCATAGATAATCAGTTCTGTACTCGGCAGTGAGGCCCATTGTAGCAGGAATTCGAAATATACCTAGAGCACCAGAAAGATATTCTTTTAGATGTTTTCTATCAATTATTTCATTAAGCATATTTTCTTGGGTAAGAGAAGCTTCGTCTTCTAACAAAATACGTTGCATTATCTTTAGTTGTTCGCCTTCAGTTAATTCGGCAACACGGTCATAATAACCTCTATCACGCATAGATTCATTCATTTTTTCATAATACGAATTTTGAAGATTTGTTGCTTCGGTTAAGAGTTTTCTATAAGAAGAAGCCACTTCGAATTTTCTTTCAATATTTTGATATGCAGATAATTTTGCCTGAATAGTTTTACGTTCTTCAGTAATTGCTTCAAGTTGAGCGTCAATAATATTTAGTTCGTGTTCTAAATCACTCGCTTTACCTTGCATGTATTTCTTTTTTGGTCCCAAGAATCCAAAACGGATTTTTTTAGCTTGTCCACCAACTCTGCCTTTTTCTTGTTCACGACTACGTTTTTTTATAGTAAGATTTTCTTCTTCAACTTTTAGCTCTTCAGTTCTTTCTGAAGTTAATCTTTTCATAACTTGACAGTCACTAAGACGTGCATCCAAAGTTTTAACTTCAGTTTCAACAGGAGATAGAAGTGAAGAAAGAAGTGCGAAATTAATTACAAGTTCAGGGTTACTAATTCGTTCGACTCCAACTTTCATGCGTTTATGTAGTTCAGTCTTTTCAGTTTTGTCAAGACGTTTATTGAGTTTATCGGCAAGATTACTAATGTTAAGATATAACTGTAGACCTGTGAGATAATGATCAATTAATTCTACAAGGTTTATAGTATCATTAATAATTTGATTTTGTCTAGGAGTAAGTTTTTGTGCACTAGGGAGTGTACTGCGTAAGTCTTCTGTTAATTGTTTAACTTTATCTTGTAAAGTAGTGTAATTTTGAGATAAATTACCGCTAAGTTCTACTAATTCTCGAGTTAAAGTATCAATACGAGCTTCTACAGTTCCGTCTGCAGCGTCCAGTCCAATGGATAAAACAGATCGAGATAAGTCAGTGACTAGAGTACGAGTAGCTGTTTCAGCACCACGGATATGCATAAGTAATTCAGCTTCCATAGAAACTCCTTCACCAAGGAAACTTTGTACATTTTCTTCGAATCGATCTTCTTCATAGGTATTTTTCTCAATTGCAAGGCCTTTGTATATAGCTTTTAATTCATCATAAGATGCATTCATTACATCAACGATTCCTGATGATTGTTCATTTCCTGAATAGATTTCCAGTTTTTCTTTTCTGAGTTCACGTAAACGATCCAATTTATCGAGATATATTTTTGTTAGATCGATAAATTCAGCTACTGGATAAGAGACTTTAAGGGTAGAGATTACGTTAACCCATTTACCTCCTAAATCGACATTAGAACCAATATTACTGAATAAATCTGCCAAGTCAAAATTCAGAGATTTCATAAGAATATCAACAATTGCTTCGTCGACTAATTTTCGAGCGTCGAGAACACTACCAGTTCGACTATAAGCAGGACCAAGAGACATCATAAGAAAAGCAGTAAAAGGATTTTTATATGGTTCGCCATATTGGCTTACAATATTATGATTTAATGAACGATCTATAGCATATTCGTGTTCAAGAAGAGAAGAATAACATGAAGCGCCTTTAGCAGGAGGGTCGTCGCCGCCACAAGGAAGAATAGCCAAACCAATTATAGGAATTCCACTACCTATTTTTTTTCTCAAATGTCGTGCAAAATCTAATGCAGTGCCACTTCCAGAACCTCCACCAAGACCATAAATTAAGAAAATTATTGGTTGAATTGTCGATGTAAAAACATGTTCTTTGAATTTATCCATATATCCGTCAACTAGTTTTAGATGATGATAATTTAAGCCATAAATTGCTTTTGATAATGCTCGTTTTCTTCCAACACCGCCAGCCAATGGAGGGATTTCCATTGATGAAGAAAGCCAGGGTTTGTAGTTTTCAGGTACTTTAGCTCCTTCTCTCTCTAAAAAATCCGGATATGTTTTGATAAAATCAAACATTGATTCAGGAGTAGGAAATTTCATAGTTTTGCTTTCTAGACTTATTTTATCAGAAGGAATTCCATTTGATTTGAGATTATCAGATAAATTTTTGTATGCCATATCAAGACTACGTATATCGTGATCTGCTACATCCAATGCAAGAAGTGAAACTTTAATTCCGTCATTTTTTAAAAGAGAAACAAGATTATCGTGATTTTGGACAAATGACTCAATAACGTTTGCGCCTGTTCCACCCAGACCAACAATTTGTATAGAACTAGTATAATCAGAAGCCAATGTAATCACTATACTAATTCTTTTAGCTCCTTTTTAATAGTTTCAAGGTCGTCAGCTAGTGACCTATCAATTCTAGAGGCTTTAATGAGTAAGAGATCTAATTTATCTGCCTTTTCAGAAACACTAGACGAGAGGTAGGAAGTAGAAGATCGAGTGCGAATAAATAACAAAAGAAAAGCAATAGTAGTAATGCCAAGAAATATACTAGAAACAATTAACAATGTAGTAGTACGAGGAGGTTCAGGATAATCTGAATCAGGTATTGTTTCAAGAAGTTGTATTGCATCGTCATATAAACCAAAGCTAGTAAGGTATTCAGCTTCTGAAACAATTTCAAATGCTAAAGAATTATATTTTTCGTCCATAGAAATTGAATCTAGTTTCTCGGTTTTAGATTGTAATAACGCGTCATATGAAATAATAGTTTGATCAGTAATTGTATAAGTACGTTCGTCAAGAATCTCCATAGAATCAAGGGACATTACAAGGAGTGGAACAAGTTCAAGTGCATGAATAGTCTTACCAATATCATCAATTTCTTTTTCAGTTATTGCTTCGGGAATTTTTCCATCTAATGTAAACTGAGCAGTTCCTTCAATGGCTTGAAATGTAATTGATTGAGATCCAGGAGTCCATGTAGAAGTTTCAACGCCTTCGTAATTATTATTAAGTGTCCAAAACGAATTTCCAGATTTTTCCATACTAGTTGTTAAAAGAATATTATCAGATAATGTTGCACCAATTTCTATTTCAAAGTTTATAGTATAACTACCGCCCGCAACTAGAAACTCATCAGTAACATCGTTTCCATTAGGATCAAGAACTGTAAAACTAGTAATTACAGCAGGTGCTTGAGCGTATGAAATAGGTAAAATAATTCCTGAGAGAAATAGTGAAAAAATTAGAAGTAAGAACTTTACATTAGTCATTAAGTACATACAAATATTATTAATTATTCAAATATATATTTTCACTAAATTTAGAGCTGTAAGAAACTATTTTCCCTGATTAATGAGAAAAAAAAGCCTCATCAATTGCAGTGTTAACATCTTTTGCAGTAAAAAAAGTATTTGATGAAATTTTGAATTCAGAATTTATTAAAATATCTACTGCTCCACCAGTATTAGCAAGTAAAATTACCTTTTTGTTAAGATTCATTGCCATAGATAATTCAGACAAAGTACCCCAACTTCCAGCAATACCAATTACAACATCGGCAAGATTGACAATAAAAAAATTTCGAAGTTTACCAAGTGAAGTAGGAATAATTATATCAGTGAAAGAATTAGAGTCAGTTTTATTTAATGTAGGTAAAATTCCAACTGTAATTCCATTAGATTTTTTTGCACCACGAGAAGCAGCCTCCATTACACCACCCATACCGCCACACAAAAGAATTCCATTACGTTTTCCAATTTCAAATCCGATTTGCTCTGATGTAGAATTTACAAAGTCAGATAGAATTTCATTACTGCCACAAACTGCAATCTTTTTGGACGATGATTTATTCAAGATAATTTCCACGGTAATAAATTAAAGGATCTAAATTTTTATTGTTAAGTAATTCAATTTTGCCAATGAATATATTGTGGTCTCCTGCAGAAATAATTTTTTCAACCGTACAATCAATGTAACCTAATGAATTAGCAATAATTGGTGAACCAGTAATCTTTTTTGTAGTTTTAACTTTATCAAATCTATTTCGATTTGTTGAATCTGAAAATATTTTACTAAGATGTTTTTGATTTTTATTGAGTATATTTACTGCAAAAATTTTACTACGTTTAAGAATTTTATTAGATTCAGATTTTTTATCAATACAAATCAGTATAAGAGGAGGATCTAATGAAAGAGATGAAAATGCATTAACGGTTAATCCATAAGGTTTGTTATCTAGAAAAGTAGTTACAACAGTAACTCCAGTGGCAAAAGAACCTAAAGTTTTCTTAAATTTATTGGTAGAAATAGGCACAAATTCTTTTACATTTAAACAATATATAATTATATATAACAAGGAATAATTGATTTTTATAATATTATGATAGATTGTATAAAATGTAAAATGAGCAAAGAATCCATAGAAATAATGAATTTTAAGGGAGATTTAGGTGTTGAAATTAAAGAATCAGTCTGTAATGAATGCTTTTTAGAATGGGAAAATGACATGCAGATGAAAGTAATGAACGAATACAGATTAGATTTATCTAATAAAGAACATAGAGATTTTTTGATTAAAAAAATGAAAGAATTTCTTACATTAATAGAAACTGAGTTATGATATACGAGAACGTAATACGTTTAATGCAGAACCCTGTTTAAACCATTCAATTTGAGAAGTATTATAAGAATGTGATAAAATAATTTCTTCGGAAGAATTATTTGAGTGAGTGATTAGACCAACCAAGTTTTTATTTTCTGAAAAAGAATCAAGATTTTTAATAGTTATTTGATCAGATTGTTTGATTTTATCATAATCATTTTCATTTTTAAAAGTTAATGCCAAAATACCTTGTTTTTTTAAGTTAGTTTCATGGATTCGTGCAAAACTTTTGACAATAACAGCAACACAACCTAGATGTCTTGGTGTCATTGCAGCGTGTTCACGGCTACTTCCCTCACCATAATTATGATCACCAATAATCAACCAAGAAAGATTATTGGATTTATATGAACGAGCAATTTCAGCAAATTTATTAACATCATTAGTAAGGTTGTTAATTCCAGTTCCTATTTCATTAGTAAAAGAATTGGAAGCTCCAAGTAGAAGATTGTTGCTAATATTATCAATATGACCTCGATAACGTAACCAATAACCAGCAGGAGATATATGATCAGTAGTACATTTTCCTGTGACTTTAGCAAGAATTGTTATATTAGAATAATTATTTAGATTTAAAGAGGAAAAGGGTTCTAACAGTTGTAATCTTTTACTATCAGTCGATACTGTAACAGCAATTTCAGGATTAGAATTAGGAGGTATGAAAAGATTTTTAGGAGAAATAAAACCATTTTCTGGAATGTCAATAGTCTTCGGAGCATTTAATTTAAATTTAGTACCATGATCGTCAATTAGGAAATCTTTGAGCGGGTTAAAGGATAATTTACCACTAAGAGCCAAAGCAACTACTATTTCAGGACTTGCAATAAAGTTCATAGTTTCACGACTTCCGTCATTTCGGCCAGGAAAGTTCCTATTAAACGAAGTAATAATAGTATTTTTAGTATCCTGAGCTTCGGGTCGGTTCCATTGTCCAATACACGGTCCACAGGCATTTGCAAGAACAGTAGCACCAATAGATTCAAGATTGTCGAGTTGGCCATCTCTTTGAATAGTAGCACGGATTTGTTCAGAACCTGGCGTAACTAGTAGTGGCGTTTTTGATATAATGCCGTTAGTTTGTGCTTGTTTAGCGATATCAGAAACACGAGACATATCTTCGTAAGAAGAATTGGTACAACTGCCAATTAGAGCAACAGCAATATCATCAATATAATCATTTTCAGACACATCTTGTGCTAGTTGAGATATTGGTCGAGCTAAATCAGGAGTATGTGGTCCTACTACATAAGGTTCTAGATCTGATAAATTAATTTCAATAACTTTATCAAAATATTTTTCAGGGTTTTTTTCAATATCACTATCAGCACAAAGTAATGATGAATATTGTTCTGCAATGTCTGAAATATGTTTACGATTAGTAATTTTCAAATACTTGATCATAGATTCATCAAACGGAAATATTGAAGAAGTAGCACCCAATTCTGCACCCATATTTGTTATGGTAGCTTTTCCTGTACAGCTAATTGACTTTGTTCCGGGTCCGAAATATTCTATTATCGAATTTGTACCACCAGAAACAGTAAGAATGGAAGTCAAATATAGAATTATATCTTTAGCTGAACACCAACCACTAAGTTCACCTGTAAGATGTACTCCTATTCGTTTAGGTAATAAAACTTCCCAGTCAAAACCAGCCATAACTTCGGATGCATCAATCCCTCCCACACCAATTGCAATCATGCCTAAACCACCGGCATTAGGAGTATGTGAATCAGTTCCAATCATAAGTCCTCCAGGGAATGCATAATTTTCAAGTAAAACTTGATGAATAATACCAGCTGCAGGTTTCCAGAAGCCAATTCCATATTTACGACAAGATGATTCAAGGAATTGATAAACTTCATTGTTTTCATAAAGAGATGCCTTAGTATCTTCAGAAGCAGAATTACGTGCCTGAATAAGATGATCACAATGAACAGTGGTAGGAAGAGAAACCTCTTTTAATCCAGATTGCATAAACTGTAAAATAACCATTTGACCAGTAACGTCTTGTAGTGCAACGCGATCAGGGCTGAGAAAAATATAATCTTTGCCAGAAACATACCGTTTAATTGAATCAGAACTCATATGTCCAGTAATAATTTTATCAGAAAGAGTTAACGGTGAAGAGTCAATAGAACGTAATTTTTCAATATTCTCACTCATTTTTTCATAAACGGCTTTAATTTGTTCTGAATTATAGTATTGGGACATAATCTACACTAAGAGGAGGTAGGAATTTCTTTCTAATAATAATTCTGCATTATTAAAGACTCGTAAAAGTTAAATGAGTATAATTAGTTAATATCTTGCATGTCGATTACTGAATATTTCAACTGGCAATCTTCTCTTTTAGCTCTGCTTTTCATATTGTCAATAATAATGATTTTTGTGTATGAATATCAGGTAAATAAAACAAAGATTTCTTAAATTAATGATTTTTGTCAAATAACATATACCAGAGTTAATAATAAAAACTGACGGATATGGATTTATGCAATGTTAATAATATGATAATTCTATCATGTCTAATCAAAAGTTTGAAAAATCAGTAGAAGAAAAATACAATAAAATTGGATTTAATAAATTAACAGATATACAAAAGAATTCATATTCAAAAATAGCAAAAGAAGAGAATGTATTATTAATTGCTCCTACAGGATCTGGAAAAACAGAAGCTGCCATAATACCAGTAATAATGGGGAGTATAAACAATAAGAAGAAGAATAAGATATCTGCAGTATATATTACACCATTAAAAGCATTAAACAGAGATATATTTAGACGAGTTATTCACTATGCAGAAGCAGAAGGATTAACAGTTAGTATTAGACATGGTGATACAACAAGAGCAGAAAAACAAAAAATAACTAAAGAACCTCCAGACGTATTGATAACTACACCAGAAACATTAGGAATAATGATTGGAAATAAATCTACAAGGGATATTTTAACAAATACAAAATATGTAATTATTGATGAATTTCATGAACTTATTGGTAATGAAAGAGGTACACATTTATCAATATCTTTAGAAAGATTACAAGAATTAACAGGGAAGAAAATTATTAGAATTGGTTTGTCGGCCACGTTAGGAAACGTGAATACAGGATTGCAATTATTGTCGGGTGAAGCATATAAATCAACAGTAGTTTTAGATCATACAAAAAAAGAATATGATATTTCAAACAAGTACATTAAAGGTGATTTATTTGAAGTAGCGCGTTTTATTTTGAAAAGAATGAAAGAAAGCAGCAAATCTACGATATTATTTACTAATACAAGAG
>JAKUSK010000050.1 GCA_022449325.1 Nitrososphaerales archaeon
TTTAATTTGGCATGAAAAAACTACTGATTTAGAAAGATTTGATGCAATAGTTCTTCCTGGAGGATTTTCTTATGGCGATCGTCTGCGTGCAGGAATTATAGCTGCATACAGTCCAGTAATTAAACAACTCAAAAAACTTTCTCTAAAAGGAAAACCTATTATTGGAATCTGTAATGGTTTTCAAATCTTAGTGGAGTCTGGTTTGCTTCCTGGAGCTTTGTTAACAAATTCTAATCTTAAATTTATCTGTAAATGGGTAGATCTAAAAGTTGAAACTAATAATCTTTTTACTAATTCTTTTCAATCTAACTCAATTATCAAAATGCCTATTGCCCATAACGAAGGACGATATTATGTTAGTGAAGAAAAACTCCAGGAACTTGAAAGAAATAATCAAATCGTATTAAGATATTCTGACTCTGAAGGTAATACTTCTATAGATAATAATCCTAATGGTTCAATATCTAATATTGCAGCTGTTTCTAATTCGGATGGCAATGTTCTTGGAATGATGCCCCATCCTGAACGAGCTTCTGATTCTTTGTTAAGTCCATATTCTTCTGACGACGGTATTGGAATATTTCGTTCAATGATACTATCTCTCGAGGTTATGTTGAAAGAATGAGCGACCATTCATGCGAGTCATGTAAGTTGATTGATTCAGTCAGTAAAAATATAATTCATCGTCACGAACATTTCTGTGAATCATGTAACAACAATGAACTAAGGATTGCAAAGGCTTTGGAGCAGATAGCTCTTGAACTAAGGAATATAAAAGATGAGGTGTTTAAACATGAGTAAAACTGAATCTGTAGATCATTCTCTTACTGATAATGAATTGGCATATATTGAAAAATCTCTTAATCGCAAACCTAATAAAATTGAACTTTCAATGATTGATGCACAATGGTCTGAACATTGTAGCTACAAATCCTCAAAATCACTTCTCAAACTTCTTCCTACTAAAGGCAAACGTGTTTTATTCGGTCCTGGATACGAAGCTGGAGTATTAGATGTAGATAATGGTCAGGTGTTAACTATGCATATTGAGAGTCATAATCATCCTTCTGCTATTGATCCCTATGGGGGTGCAGCTACTGGAGTTGGCGGAGTATTGAGAGATATTCTTTCTATCGGAACACGTCCTATTGCCGTTCTTGATTCATTAAGATTCGGTAATTTAACTAATCCAAATAATCGCTGGTTACTACAGAATGTTGTTCGTGGAATTGCAGATTATGGAAATTGTGTTGGTATTCCTACTATTGGAGGTGAACTTTCTTTTGATAATTGTTATGATACTAATTGTTTAGTTGATGTAGTATCTATTGGCGTAGGAAAAAAGAAACAATTAATCTTCTCCGAAGCAAAAAATGTAGGTGACATTCTAGTATTACTGGGCAACAGTACTGGTAGAGATGGAATTCATGGTTCTTCATTTGCTTCAAAAGATTTGGAAGATGTACCTACTGATCGTTCTGCTGTTCAAATTCCTGATCCCTTCATTAAGAAATTAATCATTGAAGGCACGATGGATGCTCTAAGTACGGGTCTTGTTTCTGGACTAAAAGATTTAGGAGGCGGTGGTTTAGCTTGTTGCCTGTCTGAGGTGAGCGACATGGGACAAACTGGGGTTGAAGTAGATCTCGAAAAAATTCATTTACGCGAATCGGGAATGGAGCCTTATGAAGTTCTTATTTCTGAATCTCAAGAAAGAATGCTGTTCATAATAAATCCTGATAACTTTGATACTATTTCACAATGTTTTGATAAATATCGTTTACAATATTCTATAATTGGGAAAGTCACAGATACAAAACATGTTGTTATTACTAGTGATGAACAAGTAATAGTTGATTTACCTACTGAACTCATTGCCAATGCTCCGTTGATTCATTGGCCTAAGACTAAACCGAAATATCTTGACGATCAATCTACATCTAAACCAGAATTACCCGACGATGTTAAAGAAACGATATTGAAAGTTCTTTCATCTCCAAATCTTGCAAATAAATCATGGGTTTTCCAACAATATGATCATGAAGTTGGAACTAATACTATTGTGAAACCTGGAGAGTCTGGTTCCTCTGTTATACGAATTGCACCAGATAAATTTATTGCCATTTCGGTAGATGGAAATCCTTCTCATTGTTATCTTGATCCGTATAATGGTTCTGCCGGTGTTGTTGCCGAAGCTATGCGTAATGTAATTTCAGTTGGAGCAGAACCTATTGCTATGTTGGATCATTTACAATTCGGCAATCCTAGTAATTCTGATGTCTTTTGGACTTTTAACGAAACAATAAAATCTATTTCTGATTTCTGTTCTTATATTGGAATCCCTTGCGTAGGAGGAAAAGTAAGTTTCTACAACGAGGATGCTAAAACACACGAAGCGATTAAACCAAGCCCTGTAATTTCTGTAGCAGGGTTGATAAAAGGCGAACATAACCTTCGTACCAGAAAATTCAATTCTTCTCGACCTCTGATTGTTATGGTTGGCGAAACATTTGATGAACTTGGCGGATCTGAATATTATTCTTCTCTAGGATTTGAACAATTTGGCATTGCTCCAAAATTGAATTTTGAACTTGAAAAACGCGCTCAAAAACTTGTTCGTGATGGAATTAAAGTTGGATTATTTGGCGCGGTTAATGATTGCTCCAAAGGCGGTCTGATACATTCTTTACTTCAGATGTGTACTGTTAGTGATATGGGAGCTTCTATTGATCTTTCTTCTATTCCAGCTAATTGTAAACGTTGGGATGAATTATTGTTCTCCGAATCTCATTCACGTTTTCTTGTAACTATCAAAAAAGAGAATTTCAATAATTTAATGAATATATCTCGTAATCATGATATTCCAGTCTCAATAATAGGGTCTATTGGCGGTCATGAACTAAAAGTTTTCAATAAAGACGACACTTTCTTTTCTTGTGATCTTGATTACATACGATCCTACGTTTATGCAAGTTTATCTAAACTTATGGATGGTCAGATATGAAAGAGAAATGCGGTTTATTTGCTGCCTTTTCCACTTCTAAAACTGACGTCATTCCTCTAGTTACAATTGGATTACGTGGTTTACAACATCGTGGTCAAGAAGCTTGGGGAATTGCAACTCCAACTATGAACCCCTTCAAACAAAATGGACTTGTTACTGATAATTTAGATCAATCTGCCTTGGTTCTTCAACAAATGAAGTCTAATATTGCAATTGGACATGTTAGATATTCAACTGCCGGCGGCACATCACTTTCTAATGCTCAACCATTTTCTATTAATAAGAAATTTTGTATAGCACATAATGGAACTGTTTGTGATCTTAATTCAGTTAATACAAAACTAACTGGTAAAAAACCTAGACGAATAAATGATACATCTATAGTCGGTAAAAGATTATTGGCACTTCTTAAGACAAATAATTTTGATTGGTTTAAATCTATTGAACTTTTGTGCGATGAATTAGTTGGCGCATATTGTTTTGTAATCTTAACTCCTAATAATGAAATTTATGCATTCAGAGATACACGAGGTTTTCGACCATTGTGTATTGGATGGCATAAAAAATCAAAGAGTTATCTTATTTCGTCAGAAAGCTGTGCTTTCTCCATGCTTGGCGCTGAATTAAAACGTGATGTCAATCCTGGCGAAATTATTAAAATCTCAAACAAAGGTTTAGAATCACATTCGTTTTCCAGAGGAGAGCGAACTGCTCATTGTTCATTTGAATATATTTATTTTGCTCATCCAAGTTCTGTTATTGATCAAACTAGTGTTTATGAAAGTAGGCGTAAATTAGGTCAAATGCTTGCCGAAATGTATGATGTCAATGCTGATGTTGTAGTTCCTGTGCCTGATTCTGCACGACCTGCTGCTCTTGGGTTCTCAGAAAAATCTGGCATTCCTATGGTCGAAGGATTAATGAAAGATAGATATGCCAAACGTGGAAGTCAGAGAAGCTTCATTCAACCAAAATATAAAGAAAGACTAAAGATTAATCGTTGGATAATGCCTGTAAAAAGTGCCGTCGATGGGAAAGATGTAATCGTTATCGATGACAGTATAGTTCGTGGAATTAGTTCAAAGGCTATTGTCAAAACACTTCGTAACTCTGGAGCAAAAAGCGTCAAGATTCTTGTTACTTATCCTCCTATCCGTCATCCATGTCGTGCAGGAATAGACTTTCCTACTCATGAAGAATTAATTGCGTATAACACGTCTGGTAAAAATTCTGATATAGATACAATAAATAAAAAAGTTGGCAAGTCTGTTAATGCAGATTTTGTTGGTTATAATACCGTTGAGAATCTCTCAGCCGGCATTGGAAAAAAACCCAATCAATTATGTATGGCTTGTCACGACGGAGAATATGGCGTTCTTAACCGTAATCTTAGTAATGAACCCTCTGAGTGATTTATTTTGAATGTATTAGTTATTGGCGGCGGTGGACGAGAACATGCTATTTGTCTTTCTATCTCTAATTCAAATCTATTAGACGAACTTTATTGTGTACCCGGTAATCCGGGTATTGAAAATATTGCAACTTGTATATCTGGCGACATAATGGACAATGATTTTATTCTTAATACGTGTAAAGAAAATTCGATTGATTTTGTAATTGTTGGTCCTGAGGCTCCATTAACAAATGGAATCGCCGACATACTTCAAAATGCAAACATTTATGTTTTCGGACCTGATTCTAAGGCGGCTGAACTAGAAGGCGCAAAAATTTTTATGAAAGATTTATGT
>JAKUSK010000051.1 GCA_022449325.1 Nitrososphaerales archaeon
GGTTTTATCCACATAACATAATTTTTGTAATTCACTTAAACGAGAACTAACTGATTTTGGATTAAGATTAGTTAATTCACACAGATCAGATATAGATGTGAATGAACTAGGGGCTTTTTCAGCTAGAAATCCAACATGATTTGCAAGTAATTGAAGAGCTATCTTTTCACGATCACTCAATTTTATTGAAGAAATCCACATTCTTGGACCTTCAGGAGTAATTTTAATAAGGTTATGAAATTTTGAAAGGATATCTTCCAAGGAATAATTAACTATAATTTTTTCAGCAAGTTCAATACCAGGAATTGATTTGAGGAGAAATTCATTAACAGAGTGTAATACTTCGTTTGGATTGCCTTTGAAGTCTATTATTGTATCTTCGTGTTTGATTGTTATTGATATATCATTCATAAAATCACATAAGAATAACTAATAAGAAGAATTTGATAATTTTTCAGTCGATGATAAAAGAGAATTAGATGCAGTATAGACGTATTCACCAGTATTACTTTTGAATCGACGAAGTCGTCCAGATTTAGCCATTCTTAATAGAGTAACAGCTACAGTTTGCTTAGGATACATCAAACCATATAATTGTAAGATTTCTCGAATTTCATTAAGTTTTTTAGGTTCATTAGACCAATTGCTAGTAAATAATTTCAATAATACGTCAGTAAGAGAATCAGATTTATTAATAACAATTTCAGGAGGTAAAGAAAGTTGATTTTCAATAGGGTTGTCAGATATACGAATATTTTCTTCCGTAGAACCAGATCCAGAAATATTTGAAATAGATTGAATAATATTAGGAATCTGAGAGATAATATCTGGAAGATTGTCAATGTCACATTCAATGTCAACTTCCGTATTAGAAATTTTTAATTTGATTCGAGTAAGAGAAGTTGTCATCAAATTATTTGGCAAAAATCTGTATATTAATCTATGCTACCGGAGGTCTTTTTTGTACATATCGATAATTTCTCATTGAACCATTACGAGTCAATATATTTTCTCGAACAAGGTCTTTAAGTGAATGAGAAATACTTGTTTTATCGTAATGATAACCACGTCTTGATAATTCTTCGTCTACTTCGGAAAGATTTCTCTCTCCGTTAAACCAATTTTCTTGCCATAATAATTCAATAAGATCTCTGCAAATTACATGTTCGGTAGATTTTTTAGATTTAGTAGGCAAAGAAGTTTTCAAATCAGGAGAAGGAGGTTTAAGTGAAGTATTTGTATCAATGCCACTAATTACATTTTCGACAGTTTGTTTAACGCGATCTTCGGGACAAGTAATTTCAACTTCCCAACTACCATGTTTCAATTTCACTGTAATTTTTTCTTTATCTGTCAATTTTACCCTTATTGTGCATCTTGCACAACATTTATATTTGAATGTTTCTTTATCCATGTTGGGCAAGATGGGCATGAAATATAATATGAGTAAAAATCAAACAAGTATAATCGAATTACTAGATAATATAGAAGTTTCTGAAAATAAATCGAGCGGAAAAGACGATTTTGTAAAAGTATTGAATAAATTAGTTGAGATAAAATTAAATGAATTGGGAAAAACGTATTTCGAGATCATAAAAGAGAATAAGAATAGAGAAAATCAACTGAAAAAACTCAATGCTTGGGCAATCTGGCTTGAAGAAAATGAAGAAATTTTGTAATAAATAGATATTAGAAACTTCGCTGATTAACGTATTGTATTGGAAAGTTCAGATATCGATATTATAGCGAAAATTGCAGGAAATGTTGTAGTAAGTAATAATCCAGGAGAGATGTTAAAGATTTGGAGGAAACGATTAAAAATTAAACAAACTAATTTGGCCAAAAAGATGAATATTTCTCCATCTGTATTAAGCGATTATGAAAGCGGAAGAAGATATTCTCCTGGAATTGTTTTTATAAAAAAATATATAGAATCACTAGTCATACTTGACAAATCAAATAATAAAACATTGAATAGACTTTTAAAAGAAGATCATTCGGCAATATTAGGAATCGGAGAATTTAAAAAACCAATAACTGCAGAGAAATTAAATAAAATATTAAATATAAATGTATTAAATAGAGAAAAAGAACTAGATACAAAAATATATGGATATACAATTGTAGATAGTATAAATACAATCTACATGTTATCGGGAATTGATTTTTATAAAATATTTGGAGCAACGACAGAAAGAGTTTTGATATTTACAAGAGTGGGAATTGGGCGTTCGCCATTAGTTGCAATAAGAGTTTCTCAATTAAAACCAAGAATGGTAATATTACATGGTCCAGACAAAATAGACAAATTAGCAGTAGATTTAGCAGATAAAGATAAAATAATATTAGGACTTACAAAAGATAATGAAACTCGAATAAAGGAGAAATTAGTCAAATTATGACCCCTTATATATAAAGCAATTTGAAAAGAATCAATGTTAATAGATAGTCAATATCTAATATTTACTGTAATAATTCTAATAGCTTCTATAATTGTATTGAAATTAAAAATATTGGATTTTATAGGTACTATAAGTTCAATATTTATGGGAAATTTAATTTATCTAGTAACAGGAATTGGAGGATTTATTTTAGTAATAGAATTTTTTATAATTGGATTTATATGTACAAGATTTAGATTTAAACAGAAACGAAGAAAAGGAATAGCGCAGGAGAAAGGAGGAATAAGAAGTTGGGAAAACGTAGTAGCAAATGGTTTTGCATTTTCACTTTTTGGAACATTATATTATTTAACAAATAATGAATTATTTCTAATTGGATTTATTACTTCAATAGCAATTGCAACAGGAGATACATTAGCAACAGAAATTGGTTTATTAAGTTCAAAAAAACCTCGATTAATTACCAATTTTAAGGAAGTTGAAACAGGAAAATCAGGAGGAATAACAGTATTAGGAACAATAGCATCAATTTTAGGAATTATGATCATTATTCTATCATCTTCCGTAAATGGATTTTCATTTAATACGAATATATTAATGATATCAATTATTGGGGCAATATTTGGAACATTTATTGATAGTATTATAGGAGCTACGATTCAGGCGCAGTATTTTTGTAATAAATGTAATAAATTTACTGAATTATCAATTCATCACGAACAACAAAATAAATTAATTAAAGGGTTTTCATTCATAGACAATAACATTGTGAATTTATTATCAACGCTATCAGGTTCTATGATATCAATATTATTTATTATAGTATTCTACTAATTTATGATGAATTTCAGAAACAGAAACGCGAATCTGTTCCATAGAATCTCGATATCGAATAGTGACGTCGTTATTTTCTATAGAATCAAAATCAACTGTAATACAAATAGGAGTACCTATTTCATCTTGTCTTCTATATCTCCTGCCAATAGAACCTGATGAATCATAAAAAGATTGAAAATCTAATTTCAAACTATTAAATATCTTCTTTGAAAAAGCAGGAAGGTCGTTTTTATTTGATAGTGGAAAAATTGCTACATCATAAGGAGACAGTCCAGGTTTAATTGATAATAGAAATCGTTCTCCGTCTTTTTTATATGAATGTTCAACAATGGAATATAAACTACGGTCGACGCCCATAGAAATTTCAAATACATGTGGAAGTACCTTTTCTTCATTATCGAGTATTTGAAGGTCTTTTCCACTAATTTTTTGATGACTACTAAGATCGTAATCAGTACGATTATTACATGCAACTAATTCAAGCCAGCCAGTCGAAGTAAGAACTTCAAAATCAAAAGAATGAGTAGCATAAAATGCACGGTCGTCGTCTGGAAGAATACGAAAACGAGTTTTTTCTAATTCAATTCCATTATTAGTATAAAATTGTTGGACTAATCCCAGATAATAAGCAATGAATTTATTTGGAAGAATACCACGATCAACCAATTCTAAGCATGAATTAGTGATAATCTTGTCTTCAGAAATATGAATATTCAATATTGTGTCAGAAACTTCAGAAAATTTATCCAAATCATCTACATTATTAGGATTGAAGAACACTTCAATTTCTGCCTGATAAAATTCGCGTAAACGAAGTAAACTTTGACGAGGAGATATTTCATTACGAAAACTCTTACCAAATTGAGCAATACCAATTGGTAATTTAATTCTCATGGTTTTTGAAAGACGAAGAAAATCAACAAATATATTCTGACATGTTTCTGGACGAAGATAAGAAGCGTCTCCTTTGGGACCGATGCCAACATCATACATCATATTAAATCGAGTGACAGGAGAGAGTGAATTTTTACATTTAAGACATTTAATATTAAGAGATATAATTTTTGCATCGTAATCTTCATTTGATAATTTTTCAGAAATAATTTCTTTAGAGATATCGGATATCATTCTATCAGCCCTATATACTGACTTACATTCATTACAACGAACTATTGGATCTGAAAAGTTATCAAGATGGCCAGATGCAACAAAAACATTTTTTGAGAGAATTTGACTACCGTCTATTTCAATCATTCCATCCCTACGTACGATATTCTTTCTCCAGGATTCAATGAATTTATTTCTAAAATTCACGCCTAATGGGCCATAATCCCAGAATCCAGCAGGAGCATCAGAATAGATTTCAGAACTAGGAAAAAAGAAGCCTTTTTCAAGAAATAATTTCTGAATATCGTCGTAATCCATTATCAATAGATGATAATCGACTATAATTAAGTTTTAGAT
>JAKUSK010000052.1 GCA_022449325.1 Nitrososphaerales archaeon
TTGCAACCCCGAGAGTATCTTCTCCACCCATTGCAATTAATCCGTCTGCTACTTGTTTTAAATTCTCTGAAACTATTTTTATTCCGTTCTCCATTTTAATTGGATTCGTCCTACTGGATAGCAAAAAAGTTCCTCCTTCTGAATGAAGATTCTTAACATTTTCCCATTTCAGAGGAAAATGATTCAACTCTACTAGACCTGCCCATCCTCTTTTTATTCCAATCATTTCTACATTATTTTCATGTGCAACTTTGGCAACAGCACGAATCACAGGATTTAATCCTGGTGCATCACCGCCTCCAGTCAGTATTGCAATTTTCATTTGTATTCACTTATATTATGAATCTAGTATCTCTTTCCTTCGAAAATTACGTCTTTAATCTTCTTGGTAATCTCTAGAGGTTCTGGATGTTGCCATACATTTCTTCCAACAGCTAAACCTGTTGCACCTGCTTCCATTACTCCAGAAAGCTGTTTAAGAAATTCTTCATCTGTTTTTGTTTTTGCTCCTCCAGACATGAATACATGTGCTTTTCCTGCGGATCTTACTGCCCAATTGAACGTCTCTGGATCTCCACTATATTTTATCTTTACTGCATCAGCGCCTAATTCCATTCCAATTCTTGCTGCATAAGCTACTATGGCAGGATCCATATCTCCACCTAGTTCTTGAACTCTTCCACCTCGTGGATAAACCCATGCAATTGCTGGTAAATCATTTTTATGAGCTTCTTCTTGTATTCTTCCAAACTCTTGAAACATTTCAGGTTCATGATCACTTCCTGCATAAATCGTATATCCAATACCTTTTGCTCCAAGACTTACTGCTTCTTCCACTGAACACACTTGTCTTGATAATGGATCTCCTGCAGTTAAGTTATCTTTTCCATTTACCTTGATAATTAATGGAATTCCTGAAGATTTATCATAATATTTTTCTGCACATCCTTTGCCAAATATTACCCCTGAAAATCCTCCACTGACAGCTGTATCCATAATAAATTGCGGATCAACATTCCTGTCATCGAAATCTGCACTAGGACCATGTTCTAGACCTTGGTCATATGCTAAAAGGGCACTTTTTCCATCTTTGATAAACGGTTTCATTAAATCATCCATATGCTATCTAGATAAATCGTACAAAACCTCCTAATAATTCTTATCTTCTGAACTAGATTATTTCAGATAAAGAATTTATATCACCTATTATATCTCCCTCTAAAGTCAAAAATACGGCCTCGTTAATATCCTCCCTTGTTTTTCTTATTATCGGACAAATATTCCTCTTCCTATGTACAGAAAAACCACTAGCTGTTAATTCTTTATTAAATGACGGTACTGTTATTATTTCTAATTCTTCTTTTTTATTTCCGAACAATGCATCTGTTTTCGCCTTTAATATCGACCATATTTGATACCCTGAAAGTGGACTATCTTGCTGATTATATATTGGATGTAAATGTCCGATAATTACTCTGTTTATTCCTTCAAAAGTTTCATTTATGTTTGTATGACCGTGTAATAATGCTGTAGAATTTATCTTTATTCCTCTTGAATCTGCCAATTCTATCTTCTCAGGCAGTAAATATCTTATATTACCATCATGATTTCCTGGCACTACTAGAATATCTACTAATTTTGAAATTTCTCTAAAAAACTTTGGAACCTGTATTCTCTCTGACTTTGTCATTGACGATATACTGTCTTTGACATCTCCTAATACGATTACTTTATTGGGTTTTTCTTGTTCTATTAACCTGATTAAAACTTCTTGCATCTTTTCAGTAGAACTCTGAATTGATATTCCTTGCTTATTGAATCTCTCTTCGAATCCAATATGCAAATCACTGATAACTATATACTTCTCATTTTCATTGTTCAATATTAATGCTGGTTCTGGATATAGGATCTTTATCAATTCAATCTTGATATATTGGTAATTGTATTAAATCATTCATGAAGAAAAGGTCTTCTGACGACCTTGTTGACGATCTAATCAACGAAGGCCGTGTCAAGCTACATAGATTCCAACCTAGTGGGAGGGAACTATGGACTGTTATAGGAAATTATGGTGACCAACTAGTTTTCACTAATTCTGATTATTGCAGCTGCCGTGGATTTTATTTCTCATTAATGAAACAAAAATCATCCTCTTGTTATCATTTGAAAGCATATAAAATAGCGAAACAACGAAAACAATATTCACTTATTGAAATCTCTGATTCTGATTATCAAATCTTTTTAAAATTACTTACTAGGAGTATCAAAAAACAAATAGAACTAAACTAATTTTTTCTATTTATGATGACTTTTCCCCATCTACATTCTAATTTATTGTTTACAAATAGTGTTACAGCTCTAATTAATGCCTTATTCTCACATTCTCTACCTGCTTTTTTAATCTCCTCTAAAGATTTTGTTGTATCTAAAGTAAAAGCTTCTTGTGTAATAATTGGACCTTGATCAAGATCTACCGTTACAAAATGCGATGTAGCACCTGAAATCTTAACTCCTTTCTCGAAGGCTTGCATATATGCCATTGCTCCAGGAAATGCCGGTAATAATGATGGATGTATGTTTATTATTCTATTTGGATAATTCCACACAAATTTTGGAGATAATATTTTCATATATCTTGCTAATACAACAAAATCTATGTTATTCTCGTCCAATATTTTAAGTATTTTGTCTTCTCTTTGTACCTGTTGTTTATCTTTTACGAAAATAAATCGAATTTTATGTTTTTTACATATCTTCTCTAATATTTCAGTTGTACCTATTACTATTGGAATATTCACATTTAATTTTCCTTTTTTAGTTTCTTCTAATAATTCAATTAATACGTGATCTTCTTTTGTTACTAAAATTGCCATATTTTTCTTCTGTTTTTGTTCATCATAAAAAATCCTTGCTTTCATACCTAATTTTTTTGCTTCTTTTTCTAATCCTTTCTTAAATAATTCTTTATCAAACTTTTTTTTATTAATTGATATCTTGACATTCATAAAAAATGTACCATTTACTACATTCTGATTAACTTCTTCTATATTTGATTGATTATCAAAGATAAAATTAGTTATTGTAGCTACGATGCCTTTCCTATCTGGACCAATAATTGAAATATCAGCACTCTTCATTTAATCCCTTGTTCATATTGATACTCTGATTATTAATATAATTATCATAGACATCTTACCTTTAATAATAAAGCTTCGAGAGGGATTTGAACCCTCGACATCTTGCTTACAAGGCAAGCGCTCTGACCGGTCTGAGCTACCGAAGCACCATTTTAATAAGGTCCCTATTAAGATTGATTAATCTGTCTTTTTTTATATTACTTACTCTATTATAATTTATACTATGAAGATTGATGTATTAGATTCTGGGTTTATTGAGGTTATAGACCATTTGGGAGATGATCTCACCGTTGTAAATTCTGCACGTGTTTCCTTTGGTAAACGTAAAACCATATATGAAGAAGGAGATAGGAAACTTGTAACATTTCTCGCTAAAAACAAACACTATTCACCCTTTCGACATATGATTATTCAATTCCATATCAAGGCTCCAGAATTTGTCATGAGACAATGGTACAAACATGTTGTTGGTATTGAAACTACTAATTCATCTGCTACGAAAGACCATGCCTGGAATGAACTTAGCGGTCGTTATGTACCTGTTAAAGATTTTTACAAACCGTTGATTTGGAGACAACAATCTACCGATAATAAACAAGGTTCTGGTGAAGACATGCCTGAAAATATTAATCAGGAATGTCAAAGAATATTTGATAATTTTATGACAAATGTTGACGAATCTTATGAAAATCTACTAAAACTTGGAGTTGCCAAAGAACAAGCACGTACAATTCTTCCTCTTAATCAATATACTGAAGTTTATTGGACTGCTTCTTTTCAAGCTATAATGAATTTTCTTGAATTACGAACTGAAAAAACTGCCCAATGGGAAATTCAACAATATGCTAAAGCACTTAAACAATTAGTTTTAAAAATCTATCCTGAAACTACTAATATTTGGTTTGAAACCCACGACCTAAAGGAATAATTATTTCTTCTCATCTTTATTCTGTAAATATCTACATGTATTCTGAAACTTGCATTCATAACATCTTGGATTAATTGGTTTACAAATTAATTGACCAAATCTTACAAAGTATTCGTTAACATGTATCCAATATTTTCTATTAGTGATTTTCTCTAATTCAATTTCCGTTTCTTCAGGAATTTCTGTCTCCACTAATCCTAATCTATTAGAAATTCTATGTACGTGTACATCTACTGGTATTGCAGGTTCTCTAAATCCATATACCAAAACACAATTTGCTGTTTTCCTACCCACTAATGGCAATTCTAATAATTGTTCCATTTCTCCAGGTACTTGATTATTGAATTCTTTGTAAATAATTTCTGCCACTTGTTTTATCTTCTTTGCTTTAATCTTATAGAATGCAACAGGTTTGATCAACCTTCTAATATCGACAACTCTTGCCTGAGATAATTCTTTAGGATTCTTATATTCATTAAATAATCGCTTAGATGCTTTGTAGGTTGTATCGTCCTTTGTTCTCGACGATAAAATAGTTGATATTAATACCTTGAATGGATTCCCTTCTTTCTCTACCTCTCCAAGCATTGTTAACTTATTAGTTTGTGTTTCGTC
>JAKUSK010000053.1 GCA_022449325.1 Nitrososphaerales archaeon
TTTTCTTTAATTCTTCTAATCCTAAGAATCCTATTTCTTGATTTTTTGACGCTTGTGCTTGTAATTCATCTAAAACAGCAATTGGAATGATTATTTCTGAATTTTTTATCTCTCCTTTTTCTATTTTTTCAGTTAAAATTTGATTAATAATGATACTTGTATCAGGGACTATCTTTACTTTATTAAATTTATCCTTCTTGGTTTTTACCATATTAATAAAATTAATATTTCGGGATTATTATAATCTACTATTGACTGATAATTCACTATTAAAATATGAGGATTTATTGTATTCAATTATTTCCGAAGCCCAAAAATACAACGTAGATTATGCTGAAGCTAGATTTCATTCTACTCAACATCTTGCAGCTATTTTACAAAATGGAGAATCCAAGCCTACTATTTCATACGAAAAACAAGGAATTGGTATTCGAATGATTTATGAAGGGGTTATGGTTTTTGCATCAACTAATATGTTTGATAATTCGCTTACTGAACTTATAGAAAATACTATTTCAAGAGCTAAATCATCTATAAAAATCTCAAAGTCTCCAATTAAATTCTCTGAAGAAAAATCAATTAAGAAAAATTGGTCTGCAATAGAGAAAGAAAATTTAAAAAATGTTCACGTTAATGATATGATATCCGTTCTTAATGAAGTCGATAATTATATTACTTCATATGATTCTGACGTTAGTCTTACGAATAGATCTTTAGGTTTGGATAATTCTATCGAAGAAAAATTTTATGTAGATACTGATGGCACACAAATATTGAGTCGTGTTCCTCGAGTTTCTTTTCATAGTTTAATCACGGCTAAATACGAAGGACAATTATCTGCATTCAGTATTCCTGCAGGTTATGCAGGATTGGGTAAATCTGGAGGTTGGGAAATTATAGAAACTTTTGATCTTTCTAATTATATTCCTGAACAATTGAATGTATCTTCAAATTCAATTAAAGCTAAATCTGAAAAATTTGCAGGTGACGTCGACGTAGTTGTAGGTCCTGATATTGCCGGTTTGGTTGCACATGAATCATGTGGACATCCATTTGAAGCAGATCGAATTTTGGGAAGAGAAGCTGCTCAAGCTGGTGAATCATATCTTGATTTTGATTGTATTGGTACTAGAATTGGAAGTGATGAAGTATATGTAAGTGACGACCCAACACTTCCTCAATCTATGGGATTCTATCTGTATGATGATGAAGGTGTTGAATCAAAAAAACGTGAATTAATCAATGCGGGTGTAATTACTGATTTATTGCATAATCGTGAAACATCTTCTAAAATGAATATTCATAGTAATGCTGCTTCACGAAGTGTTGAATTTGATAAAGAACCAATTATTAGAATGTCTAACACTTTTATCGAACCCGGTAATTTTGAATTGGACGAATTACTTTCAGATATAAAGAACGGTGTTTATATTAAAAATTTCATGGAATGGAATATTGATGATCGACGTGAAAATCAACGATACGTTGGATTTGAAGCTTATAAAATTATAAACGGTGAATTAGATACTCATGTTAAGTCTCCTGTATTGGAACTTACATCAAAGAAATTTTGGTCTTCAGTTGATGCACGTTCTAGAAATCTTGATTTTAAAGCTGCTAATTGTGGTAAAGGCGAACCTATGCAAGGAGCTCCTGTATGGACTGGCGCACCTGATGTTCGATTACGAAATATAAGAGTAGGTACAAGATCATGAATATTGATAATATTATTTCTATAATTGAAAAGAAAATCTCTTCTCTTGATTATGATGATTATTCATTACTTTTGTCTAAGGACCATGAGGATCTAATCCGATTCAGTAATAATTCTATAAATGTTTTTGATGTTATTGAAAATATTTCCATTGAGATTTATATTGGTAAGGATAAAAAACGTGCTAGCGGCGTATTGTATAATCTAGACGAACGTTCCATTCTTACATATATTGATTCATTATTCCAATATTGTATTGATTCTCCTATAAATAATGATTATACTAATCTTCCTTCTGGACCTTTTGATTATGGTAAAACTCAGATTATGGATATCTCTCAATCTACTAATTATGAATCTGTAATTGATCATGTCGAAAATTCAATAAATCATGGATTACAATCTGGCGCTTCACGAGTTTGTGGTTCATTTACTAGTACCATTTCTGAAATATTTCTTAAAACGTCTACAGGTATTGAATCTATTGACAAATCAATAACTAATTTATTAAATGTTCGTGCTTTTACTGAATCTAAATCAAGCGGTCATGGCCTGTCTTGTTCTTCTTCAATAAATGATATCGATTCTTCAAATGCTGGATCTGACGCAGGCGAATATGCTAAATCATCTATGAATCCAAAAAAATGCGAACCAGGAAACTATGATATACTATTTACACCGACCGTCGCTGCTGACATATTTCAATTTGTAGGTCATGCTGCTTCTGCTGATTCCGTTGATTCTGGTGATTCATTTCTAGCAAATAAATTGAATCTTCAAGTTTCTGCTACTGCTTTATCAATTTCTGATCATGGCAATCCTCAAAATGGAATATATAATCGTCGATTTGACGACGAAGGAGTTCCTACACAATCGACAAATATTATAGAAAACGGTATTATGAAAAATTATCTTCATAATGTATCTACCGCTAAAAAATATGGTGTTGATTCTACGGGCAATGCTGGAATTATGTCTCCTTGGTGTTGGAATCTTGAAGTTTCTTCTGGCTCTTATACCTTTGAAGAACAATTATCTTCGATAGAAAATGGTCTTTTGATTACTAATAATTGGTATACGAGATTCCAAAATCCTGCTGCAGGTTCATATTCTACAGTACCTAGAGATGCATGTTTTGTTATTAGTAATGGAAAAATAACGACTCCTATTCAAGGTATTAGAATTAGTGATGAAATTCCTAGACAATTATCTAATATTGATTCTTTATCTAAAACTCGTAAGTGGATTAGTTGGTGGGAAGTAGAAACTCCTGTCTTATCTCCATCAATTGTAGTTAAAGATGTACCTGTTACTCGATCTACTTAATTATAATTAATACATTATAATATCAATATGAATACTTGTTCATTATGTGGAGATACATTTCTTCCAACAACTGAAGCACATTTAATTGAAAATTTGTGCTACTCTTGTCTTTTTGACCCAGATCGAATTGAAGAAAATGATTGTGGGATATGAAAATCCACATGAGCCTTTAAATACAATGTCTAACAAATATTTTGATATATGGCACAACAAGCAAACATAGGAGTTGCCCCAAACGGACAACCTGTTATTATATTAAAAGAAGGATCTAGTCAAACAAAAGGTCGAGAGGCACAAAAGAATAATATTATGGCCGCTAAGGTCGTTTCTGAAATAATTCGAAGTTCATTAGGACCACGCGGTATGGATAAAATGTTAGTTGATGGAATGGGCGATGTTACTATCACAAATGACGGTGCAACTATTCTTAAAGAAATTGACGTACAACACCCAGCTGCTAAAATGATGGTCGAAGTATCCAAAACAGCTGATACTGAAGTAGGAGATGGTACTACGTCTGTTGTAATTCTTGCAGGTTCATTAATTGGAAAAGCCGAAGAATTAATTGACAAAGAAGTCCATCCAACAATTGTCGTCGATGGTTACAAAAAAGCAGCTAAAGAGGCATTGAGAATTCTTGACGAAATTGCTATAAAAGTTACTCCAGGGGATAAGAAATGGCTTAAAAAAGTTGCAAAAACTAGTATGGCTTCTAAATTGATTTGGCGTGAATCCGATACATTGTCTCAAATTGTTACTGATGCAGTACTTGCTGTTGCTGATAATGCAGATGGTAAATATACTGTTGATATCGATGACATTAAAGTTGAAAAGAAAGCAGGAGAAATGCTAAAAGATACTTCTTTGATTCAAGGAATAATTCTTGATAAGGAAGTTGTTCATGCAGGAATGCCAAGAAAAATTGATAATGCTAAAATTGCATTAGTTGCAGCTCCACTTGAAATCGAAAAAACAGAATTTGATGCTAAAATTAATATTACAAATCCTGATCAAATACAAGCATTTCTTGATCAAGAAAGTACAATGTTAAAAGATATGGTGGATAAAATTGAACAAGTTGGCGCTAATGTTTTAGTTACTCAAAAAGGTATTGATGACACTGCACAACATTATCTTGCTAAAGCAGGAATTCTTACTGTTAGACGTGTTAAACAGAGTGATATGGAAAAATTATCTCGTGCAACAGGTGCTAGAATAATTACTAATCTTGAAGATTTAGGTAAAAGCGATTTGGGAACATCTCAAATAGTAGAAGAACGTAAAATTGAAGAAGATAATTGGGTCTTTGTAGAAGGTTGTAAGAATCCTCGTTCAGTAACAATTTTAATTCGAGGCGGAACTCAAAGAGTTGTTGACGAAGCTGATCGTTCAATTCATGATTCATTAATGGTTGTTAAAGACGTTCTAGTTAAACCATCAATTGTTGTTGGTGGTGGAGCTCCTGAAGCTGAAATTTCTAGATTGCTTAAAGTATATTCAAATAAATTA
>JAKUSK010000054.1 GCA_022449325.1 Nitrososphaerales archaeon
CATTAATGATGATGTTCTTAAGCATGCGTGAATCAGGAAAACCAAGTGCTGTAATGACTGCTACAGGCGCTGTAGCTGGTTTAGTTGCAATTACACCTGCTTCTGGTTTTGTAGGTCCTGTGGCCGCAATTCTAATTGGAGCTGGAGTCGGATTAGTTTCTTGGTTCTGTATTAAGCTAAAGAATCAACGTGGATGGGACGATTCATTAGATGTTTGGGCTGTTCATGGAATGGGAGGTCTCTGGGGTGCAATAGCCACAGGATTATTCGCATCTGCTGCTTATGGTGTAGGTGTAGATGGTCTCTTTAGCGGAGGTCCAATCTCTGTTGTTACAACTCAAATAATTGCTTCTGTAGCTTCTATTGCATATGCAGGTATTGTAACATTTGTCCTATTGAAAATACTTGATAGTACATTGGGTCTGCGCGTTGATAGCAAAGACGAAGAAGCAGGAATGGATATTTCTGTTCATGCTGAAGAAGCATACAACTAATCATATCTTGAATCAATCGAATCATAAATTCGATTGATTCTCATTTATTTTTTAATAAGGAATTATTATAACCAATCCTTTCGCAATCAATTGTGATTATATTGTCTGAATGGATTGTTATGTCCGGACCTTCATCACTCGAATTATCTACTTCTATTTCTAATTCTCTTGGAATTGAATTATTTGAAGTTGAAAATAAATCATTTCCCGATGGCGAGCATAAAGTTCGTATTCATAACGACGTTCAAGATAAAAATATTATTCTTGTTCAATCTTTGTATCCATCAGTTGACTTTCATTTTATGCAATTTCTTTTAACTGCATACAAATTGAGTCAGATGGGATCGAAAGTTTATGCTTGTGTTCCCTATCTTGCTTATGCACGACAAGATTTAGAATTTCAACGTGGCGAAGTAGCTAGTCTTGCTGTTGTTTCTCGATTATTTCGTTCAATTGGCGTTCATTCACTTTTAACTGTTGATATTCATAGTACACACGGTCTCGGATATTTTTCATTTCCTACTTATAGTGTTTCTGCTATGCCATTACTTGCTAAATATGTAAAGAATAATCTTGATCTCACTTCCCCACTTGCAGTTTCTCCTGATTTTGGCGGTTCTTCACGCGTAGAAGCTTTTTCTAAATTACTTGACGTCGAGTTTATCTCCTTAAAAAAATCTCGTAGTCGAACTACTGGAGAAGTCATAATGGAAGAAAGCAATGTTGAAGTTGAAGGGCGAGATGTCCTATTAGTCGATGATATGATCAGCACTGGCACAAGTATCGTTCGAGCGGCCAATTATCTAAAAAAACTTGGTTCACGAAGAATTATAACTCTGTGTACTCATGCATTATTGGTTAATGAGGCTGTTAATTCAATAAAAGAATCGGGCGTTGATGAGATAATTGCTACTAATACAATCCCAAATGATGTGAGTAAAATAGATGTCACTGAAATCATCGTCGATCACTACAAATCACTTCGTTAATTCATTCATTAGTGTTTTTGTATTATCTGGTGATTTTCCCCAAATCGGCCGAAGCGAATTAATTTCCATTTTAGAATCAAATAATATTGATTACAATATAATTGATGAAAATTCTCGAATAATTATTGTTTCATTCAATAAATATGATACTCATTATGATGAACTATTCCAACGTATAGCTTATTGTAATTATTTTGGAATATTGTTGTTTCGTTATAATTTGGATTTTGATAAATTATATGCACAAAATTCTAGTTCCGACTATCTAAAAAAATATAATTCATTCTCAGTAAGAAAAATTAACATTAAAACACGCCTCGATAATAAATACGAAAGCATTATTGGCGGTCTTATTAAAAATACTGTTCCTCATCTGAAAGTAAATCTCACATCTCCTGAAATTGGTCTTTTTGTTTGTAAATTTGACAATCAATTACTTATTTTTTCTAATAATTTATTCTCTAATGAACCTAGATGGTTGAGTCGACGACCTCGTGCTAGACCTTTTTTTCTTCCTTTTGCTATTCATCCAAAATTATCTAGAGCATTGGTAAACCTGTGCAGACTTAATTCTGGACAACGACTTCTAGATCCTTTTTGTGGAACTGCAAGTATAGGTATTGAATCCTGTCTTATGAATATTAAATTCACAGGAATTGATATATCCAAAAAAATATGTTATGGCGCACAAAGAAATCTCGAATATTTTAATCTAAATAACTTTGACATTATTCATGCAGATTCTCTTGACCTTCCTATTTCTTTTTCTGACGGAATTGTTACAGATTTTCCATATGGACGAAGCAGCATCAAAAAATTCTCTAATTCAGTGAAATTTATGAGTAAATTCTTTGATATTTCTTCAGAATTATTGAATTCAGGTTCATATATTGTATACATGTCTCCTAAAGATTGGCCTGAGTATTTACCTTCTAATTTCTCTCTTATTGATAAGCACGAAATATACATTCATAGTAATCTTACTCGTGTAATTCGTGTAATACGTAAACTCTGAATGTTTATTATTTATTCTATATACTTTAGAATAATTAACATGACTGATCTAAAAATCATTCTCCTTGGCACATCTGGCGCAGTTCCAACTAGTAATAGAAATCTTATTTCTAATGCTATAATTCGTGATAATGAACTATTTATTTTTGATACAGGAGAAGCAATTCAACAGTCTATGATGAAAAATAAAGTTGGTATGAATCGACCTACTCATATATTCATTTCACATATGCACGGAGATCATATTCTTGGATTACTTGGATTAGTTCAAACTATGTCTTTATTATTACGCGACAAACCTTTGTTTATTTATGGACCTTCTGGAGTATCACGTTTCTTAAAATCAAATATGAATATATTCAATATAAAATTAAATTTTAAATTAATCGTTAAAGAAATTTCACCCGGGTTAGTCGTAAAAACAAAAGATTATAAAATATATGCAAAAAAATCTAATCATTCAATTTTAAACTATTCTTATATTTTTGTAGAATCGAGTCGTCCTGGAAAATTCTATGTTTCTAAAGTAAAAAAACTTGGTATTCCTGAAGGCTCTCTATGGTCGAAACTTCAAAGCGGACGATCCATTCATTATAAAGGCCGATCCATTCATCCGTCTGACGTGATGGGAAAATCACGACCTGGTAGAAAAATTGGTATTTCTGGAGATACTAGACCTACTAAATCTTTAATCAAGTTTTTCTCTTCTTGCGATGTATTGATTCATGAATCTACTTTCTCGTCTGACGAAAAAAATCTTGCAATTGAACGTTTCCATAGTACTTCTACAGAAGCTGCAACTGTTGCCAAAGAATCATCCTCAAATCTACTTCTTTTAACTCATTTTAGCTCTAGGTATAAAGATACCAAATTACTAGAAAAACAAGCATGTAAAATTCATCGTAATAGCATTGCTGGGCGTGATTCTATGTCCTTTATCGTTCCTTATAGTGATGAAAAGCGATTAACTAAATCTTACGTCTTGGCACAAACCAGTCGATAAATTCTTCAATATCTTCTGTATTTATCTCCATCACAATAGGACCTAACGGAGATTCATTTACCTTCTCACATATTACAATTGAATTAATTGCTGCTGCCTGTTTATTAAATAGAATTTTTGATACATTATCCTTGGAATTCCTTAAAAGAACTTTTCTTGCTATATGCGTTGTTTGTTTATTTCTAAATATTTCGTATAAATTTTTTAATTTATTGAAGTCATCTGTTGAACCTTTTATATCTGTATCTGATACTTCACAATTAACCTCAATAATATTTTCAATAGCATTAATTATCTTTTTAACATCTTCAGTTTTGTTTAGTGTTGTTTTTATTCTTATCTCAATCTTATTTTTAAATTCTATCATCTTATTCACTGAAATTATTGATAATTAATCTAGTTTTTTCTTCGAATTCTTCTTTAGATAAATTGATATTGTCTATCGTTATATCTGCTCTTTTCATAACTCCTTCTATACCAATTTTTAATTCTTTTTCATCTCTTTTATTAAACTCTTTTATGTTTATTGGTGCATCATTTCTTTTTCTTTTTTGTAATAATTTCATTCTCTTTTCAGGCGTGTTTCTAATTAATATTATTTTTACTTCTCCTATCTTCATAAATAATTCAATCTCTTCAATATTTCTTATTCCATCAATTATTATATTATTATTTTCCAATTTGTTAATTTCTTCTTTACACATCTCTGCAACTACATTTTTTCCTCTTTCTTTTCTTAATTCTATCATTAATTTAGATAATACTTCTGAATTATTTTCTAAGCCTCTGTTTTTTGCTTCTCTTCTAATTTGATCTCCCATTATGATTATATTATAACCCATTTCTTTTCCTATATCGCAAAATACTGATTTTCCTGCTCCTGGCAATCCTGTAACACAAATCAATTTCTTTCTTTTTGTCATTACAAACATAATTAATAAGCCAGTTTCTGTTAATATGTTTGAGTGATTATTTGAATCTAAATTCAATAAAAAAATCAGTATTGGACCAGCATAGACCTTCGCCTTCATTCACT
>JAKUSK010000055.1 GCA_022449325.1 Nitrososphaerales archaeon
TCCAACTTGTTTGTATGTATGATTGGTTACTAATAATGGAATTCCTGCTTTACCTAATTTCAATGTCAAGACCCTGAAACACCCTTTAACAAGTTGTGCCCGTGTCATATCTTTAGTCTCCTTACCTTCTGTAATATCACCACCTTCTTTTGTTGTTGATAACATTCCAAGTGAATCGCGCCACATCATTATCGGTTTATCTTCTGTATGATTTTCTACTATTTTAACTGCTTGGTGAGTAAATTCTTGTATAGTAGTTACGGGGAGAATTATCATTCGTTTTGAATCGATTCCCCTACTCTCAATCATGTCTTTAGTGAGTGCAGACTCAGACTCAAAATACAAAACGCCGCCGCTAGGATTATCTGAAAGAAACTGTTTGACCATACCAAGAGCGAAAAATGTTTTACCCGTTGCAGTTTCTCCTGCCAGAGCTGTAATTTTGTTTGATGGGATTCCTCCATAAATGTCTCCTGAAACTAATGCATTTAAAATATAACTTCCTGTATCTACATGACCAGTAACATCACCAGCTTCAACCCCATCTGAAACTTTTGTTGCGAATTCATTACCTGTCACTTTTACTAAATTATCTAAATAATCACTCATTATCTTTCCTTAATCTAAGTTCTGTTTTAACTGCTCTAATTTCTTGATTTATATCTACTCGTTCAGAATATGTTTCCACACGATCTCTTTGAAATTTTAAATCTGATAATAAAAGTAGCAAATCTTCTGTGAGCCAACCACCAAAATCATCTGTAATCATCTTTTATCTCAATTATATGGTTTCCATCTTCTTGCATTCTTTGTGCAAAAGCCTTTGCTTCTGATTGAGTTTCAAAAGTCATATAACTAATTGAATCTGGATCTATATCTATTGAATAATTTAATTGTTTTGACATTTGAGCATGTGACCCTGAATTTTCTTTTCTTAATTGTTTTGTAGTCTTCTTTGCATATCTTACCATTACACTTCCTGCCATGTATACCCCCTATTATACACTATATAAAAAAATTGTCAAGACTTGACTTTCTCTCTGTTTCCCACCCAATTACATCTAATACACCTTTTAATGGTTCGATAAATGCTTTCTCAAATTGGGTATCATAATCTATATATTTCTCTAATTCAAATTCTTTTGGTAAACTATTTAATACAGAAATTACTTTATCACCTGCTGGATTTGGATCTTTGAGATAAGTGAACTTAACCTTTTCACCCTCTTGTATAACAGGATATCTTCTAGTTAATTTCTTAGTCCTCAACATGTGATTATAAATTAAACTTCCCTTAACATGAATTGGAGTAGACTTTTTATAAATCGTTGCTGAATCTTTATATTTTTTTAGTCCATTAACTGATCTTGGAAATGCTACATCTTCCATATTCAAACCAAAAAACTTTTCTTTAAATTTCTCAATATAACTAATCACATCATCTTCTGTTCCCGATAGAATAATATTGAAAATCTCTCTCAATGAATCTCTACATGCTTCCGGAGTAGAACTTTTAATTGCTTCAATACCAACAATCTTTAGTTTTGGTTCTTCGTATCGAACACCCTCAGAATCGTGAACGTTCAGAATATAATGTTTCTTTGCTGTCCAAATTCCAGTATCAGCAATGACCTCACGTTTCATAACCATCTTTTGTTGATAGGCGTTCATATATTCTGCTAATTCAGTATAACATTTCTCAATTACTTCTTCGATTCTTCCACAGGCCTTGTCCAAGAATCCAATGATTTTTTCTTTATCGGTAAGACCAATTCTAGAAACAAGATCATCAAGACGAACATATAAAGAATCAGTATCCATAGCAACAATATAGTCAACATCTTGTGTACCTAATGTTTTGTTTAAATAATTGTTTACTGCATTCTCAGCCCATTGAATTGATAACTGACCTGCTGCAGTAACTGCTTCTGCATTACGCTCATCATAATAACGAAACCATTGATTACCCATTGCTCCATAGGCAGAGTTTAATGCAATCTTTAAATTTTGTTGATAGTTGTAATATTGTGAAAGTTTATTTGGATCGGAGTTTCTTCCCTTTTTCTGTTCCTCAATCATTTTCTTTTTATACTTCACCCTATCATTGTACATACTTTCCATTAACTGGGGAAGAAACCCTTGCTTATCTCTACGATAAACAGACCCATTCGGTGTAACTGTAATATCTTTTTGTTTCCAAACTGCTGTATCAAATTCCTTATCGATTAAACCCTCTACTCCTATTTCATCTTTCCACGATCCTAAAATAGTTTCAGGAGAAATATTATATTGCATAATCAAATGTGGATATAGACTGTTTAAATCAAAACTTACAATCCATTCATGTCTTCCACATTGTGGTGCTTTAACATAAGCACCTTCATACATATCACCTTTACTATGTTTTTGTTTTTGTGGAATTACAACTTTTTCCCTCAAGAGATGATTGTAAATAATACAATCCCACATTCTTGTCTGTGCAAATACATCTGTGAAATTACACTTCGACAGATATGCCAGAGAAATAATTAATTCTAAAAGTTTTAATTTATCTTCAAGGCGACTAACTAATAATACATCTTGAATATTATATTCAATAAATTTTTGAAAATCTTTCTTGTACAATTCATGGAGTGTTGCTACCTCAGAAAAGTCTAGCTTGGTTTGACCCAATTCTACATAAGCAATATGATCTAATCTATATGACTCTTGATTAGTATAAGTAAATTTCTTGTAGGCATCTAAATAATCTATTTCTGACACACCATATATTTCATAAGTTTGAACCTCACGACCACCCATACCAAAGATTTTTTGTTCTTTAACAAATCCCCACGGTGAAAGTTTCTTGACCCACGTTTCATTTAAGATATTACGAATTCTGTTAATAAGATATGGAGTATCAAATGTTTTTGTGTTCCAACCAGAAATTACATGAGGACAATTCTTCTGCCAATACATGACAAATTCTTCTAATAATTGTCGTTCATCAAAACATCTATTATATGTGATGTTCTCTTGACCATTCTTAAATTCAGAACAACCCCAAACTTGAATATCATCACCCATCTTTGTTGTAATTGCGATGACTTCTTCTGTTGCACTTTCAGGATTAGGAAAACCTTGTTCAGAACCAACTTCAATATCAAGGAACATCATTTTTAGATGTTCTAAATTGTAATCGATATTTTCAGAATATGTTTCAGCAATAAAAGAATAATTATAATTTGTATGGCCGTAGATTTTCATATTATCTACGCCTTCATACTTTTTTACTGATTCGCGGGTTTCTTTAATAGACCCCCATTGGACAGGTGCTACCGGCTCATCTTCAAGTGTTCGCCAATCAGTTTTAGTTGTGGTAGGAATATATAAGGTTGGCTTAAATTCATGTCGTTCTTCAAAAGGCAGTCCGTTTTCAATTCCTCTTTCAAAAATATAATTACCAAGACATACTACATTTGTATAAAATTTAGACATTTGTTTTTCGGGCATGTAAATAATCAAAATTTATGACAACCCGTATTTTTGCATCTGAACATGTTGTTCCGCGATGTTTTAAATGTGCAGGAAATGTTATTATTCTATTACCGACACTTTCAATTCTTGTTCCATCTTCAAATTCGGTATAACCATTATTGGAATTTAAATAATAAATAGAAGTTGTCCATTGTTCTAATTTTTCTTCATTATCTCTGAGATTACCAATATCGATATGATAATTATTTGTTTGAATTTCTGGTGTGTAAGTTAATAAGTTTGCTTTTATTCGCCAGAATGCTACTGGATCTATATGTTCTATTATAGGATGTAACATATCAATATATTCAGAAGATTCTTGCCAAATTGAAGAAAAGAAAAACCAATGTTCAAATTGATAATTATTTAAACCTGTATGTTCACCTGAATAATCATTATAAGGAAGAAAATACCAGGGAAACTCTGTATTGGTCATTCTGAAAACTAAATCTTCAAATAATTCATCATCTAATAAATTATTTTCAACTTTTATATCACTCTTCGCAAGTTCATTATGTGATTTCATGGATACCAGTTTGTACGTGTTGTTTTATCATAATCACTCTCAATTTCATCTAACTTATTATAACACATCTTTATGTGTTTGTCAACCCATGAACGACCCATGAAAGCGCCCATTGTGAACAGTATTTGTAGATAAGATTTAATATAAATTTCGATTAGATAACGAAACCGTTTTTGTAAACTGTTTTGCCATTTTGTACTAAAGCCGTTGTTATCTTCTTTCGATTCTGACCATTTTTTTTGTATGAACAATGTATCCACCCCGAATTTGGTTCACCCTTTTTATAAAACTCTAATATGATTTGATCCCATACTAGATTTTCTGTTATCCATTTTGCTACTGTTGGATTAGGAGTACCTAATTGCTCAAAATCTACCGCCTCACCATTCATGTGCTGAGAGGTTTTTGATCCACCAATAGCTGCATTTAATTTGGGTCCTCGATATCCAGAATTGACTGTGATTACTCCGAAATGTTCTCTGACCGG
>JAKUSK010000056.1 GCA_022449325.1 Nitrososphaerales archaeon
AATTTTTGTTTGTTGGTGCAGTATAAGACTTGGTTCTGGTTTGTTAAAATTCCTTGGCAAAGATGGTTCTCAAGCAATCTCACGGATTATGGGCCTCTTGATCGGTGCAGTTGCAATTAGACTTATTCGTGAAGGAATATTCGAGTTAATTTGATAGCCTGTATAAGATTAACTTTATTCAATAGTTTTACATACTATTCTTATGAAATGTAATATTCTTATCTCAACTTTCTCTACATTGGACGAGGCTAAAGAAATTTCTCACAGTGCAATTCAAGAAAAATTTGCTGCATGTGCAAATATTCTTCCTGTTAATTCTATTTATTCGTGGAAAAATTCAGTAGAGTCTTCAAATGAATTTCTTGTCATCTTTAAAACCACAAGTTCTAACGTATCTAAATTGCGTACTTTTCTTTCCAATAAACATGGATATGATGTTCCTGAAATTATTGATTTTGAAGTTGATAATGTTAATGATTCCTATCTAAAGTGGTTGATTCAATCTACCTCGTAGACTGGATATCTTAATAACGCTATTATTCCTCCAACCGAATCTATTTGTTTACCTACTTCTGTTGAACTATCTAAAAGATATATCTGACCATTAAATTTCTCAATTTCATCAAGCAGTGTTATTACTTTTTCTTCATCAATTAATTCAAAAACTTTACTTGATATCATAACTTTCTCAATTGCTCCCATTTTTGCAACTTTCTTCACATCTCTAAAACTATAACATACTTTGTTATCATTTCTAGAAATTTTATTTATAGCTTCTTCAGTTGCTAACGACGCAGACGATAATTCTGAATTCTTCATAAATTCCTTAATTGACGGGTGTTTTAAAGCCATATACACTCCTTCTTGTCCTGCTAAATCAATTCCATCAATCACTGTAATCTTCTTATGAATCTTTTTTTTCTTTTCTCCTACATAATTAACGAATGTCCTTTTTACTTCGGTCGGTCCTGTAACTACAATGTTTGTATTATCTCCGTCAATATTTGCAATATTCTTAATTAATTCATCAAAAAATGTATCCAAAGTTGCTTTTGTTTTATACATTTTCCCGGCTACACCTGATAAAATATCAGGATAAACCCGTAAATGAGTTCCAGTAACTAGTCCTATTCCTGCTTGTCTTCTATCTATTGTAATTATAATATATCTGTCCGAAGTTTTACCTCTCTCTTTTAATAATCTAATCTGAAAATCTTCTAATTCTTTCTTAGAGATTGCAACTGAATTTCCTAACGTTATATTCAATGAATGATATGATCCTTTACTTATTGAATCATCAGTTGTTTCTGTTATTTTACCCGATACACGAATTCTTTCTAATACTTGATCTATGGAAATATTTTCTAATTCTATCGCTAATTTAACGTTAATTCTTTCTCCTTTATCGGGTCTCGTAAATTCTTTTTCCTTTTTTATCACTCGTTTTGTTTGACTGGTGATTATGTCTCCGTTCTTTAAAATTCTCCTTAGTACCCATAAATCCTCCGTACTTTCAGGTGTTACAACAGCTATTCCAGGCTTTTTTCTAAGCCTACTAATCAACATTGTTTATCTTATTTGATTAAATGTAACTATCTTTAAAGAAGTTTTACTATTCTTTACGTTTCCTACTCTGTTTGTAATTATTGATTTTATACCGTTTGTATCTGCCAATTCAACTAATCTCTCAGTAACGATTCCATCAAATATTAGATGTTCTGAATCCTTGCTCTCTTCGAGTGTTTTTACTAATTCATTTACTGGAACTTTTAGTAATTCATTCATACTTGAATCATACAAATGTGCTTCTAGACTTCCTTCTAATTCTGTTAGTATTTCTTTTGCCTTAGTAACAAGTTCAACAGGCATTTCTTCAACCTCTGAAAAGTTTTTTTCTACAGGTGCCTCGTCTCTATCCCATGAATTATAATCGCGTCTTTGATAATTGTCACGCCTCTGATAATTATCGCGTCTTTGATAATTGTCACGCCTCTGATAATTATCGCGTCTTTGATAATTGTCACGCCTCTGATAATTATCTCTATTTCTTCTATTATCATCAAATCCTTCAGATTTGTTTAAACATTCTTGTAATTCCATAGGTGTAAGTTCTTCTACTTCTTTCCCTCTTATCGCTCTTGAAACCTTTGTTAGTTTTACAACACTACTTAACTCTCTTAGGATCAAATCTCCTCCTCTATCTCCATCTAGAAATGCAGATAAACTCTTTGTTTTCGCTAAATCAATAATCGTCTGAGGTACACTCGTTCCTTCTACCGCTATAGTATTTTCGACTCCTATTCTCATCAAATTCAATATATCTGCTCTTCCTTCTACTACGATGATCTCATCTGATGTGTTTACTGCAGGACCAGCTGGACATTCGTCTTTACCGAATGCTAAAACTTTTCCTTTTTGTAATGTAGACTCTGAAATATCTTTTAACATATCTTCACCTTCACTAGATGATTTTGTAGCCCAGTCCTTCGAAATCTGTTTTGCACGTTCCATGATTGCATTTCTTTTTACTGCTCTTACATCATCTATTGATAATAGCTTAAATTCTGATCCACAAGGACCTACTTTATCAATCTGCTCTACAGCTGCTGCAATCAACGATACTGTTGATATATCTGTACTCATAGGGATCGTAACTGATCCACTAGCTTTACCATTTTGTGATTCTATAGTAATCTCGATTCTTCCAACTTTCCAGTTTTTTTGGAGCTCATTCAGATTCATTTCTGGTCCAAATAGGCCTTCTGTTTGGCCGAATATTGCACCAATAATATCTGCTTTATCTACTGCTCCATCAATCTCAAAACTTAGTTTCGCTAAATACTTTACTATAGTCTCGGGCAATTAAATTAACACCAATTAAATAATACTTTACATTTATCATAATATTATCACTTCTTACTAGAATATACCTTGATATAAAGATTACAATTGAGTTAGTAGTATTTCTGCCATATCTCTTACCCTAACTTCTAAACCAAACCTTTCTTCTTGTTCTTTCATTGTTTTATAAGTGCTCCAAACAGCACCTGAATTTTTAATAAACGTATATGGTCCTAATTTATTATTCATTTTTAATTTAATCACTTTATACACATCTGAATATACTTTGAAATGCTCCTTGACTTCTTCTTCATATTTAGGAATATTGTCAATATTTCTGTGTAATATTTCTGCACATTGTAGACTTGGGATTATTCCTTCTCCAATTAATGGAAATACTGTGCCAATGGCCTCTCCTACACCTACTACATTTCCTTTTGAAAATGGTTGACATACTTCTGGCGCAGATAGTCTGATTGGCCTTCCTATCTTTTTAATAATTTTTCCTCCATGTTTATTGTTGAAATAATCTAATTCTTCATTATGTTTTCGGTAATAGTCTCCTGCTCCTACATATGCAGTATTATCCATTAATGGAAAGTACCAGAAATATCCACTTGCAGTACTAAAGGGTTTTACATAAAAATCATCATACGGTAATTTTTCATATTCGACCATGTATTCTACACATGGAACAAGTAACTGATCATTAATTTTGGGTAACATTACTCTTTGTAAACTCGTCGCATCAATAACTAAATCATAATCCTCTGATGGAAAAGTTTCGGGAGTAATTCTCTTACCATAATTCGCATCAAGGCCTTTTGTTAAATCTAATTCTAATTGATGTTTGTCATAAGTTACGAGACCTTTACATCCAACCTTCCTTATTTTTCCCTTTAATTCTAAATTGATATTATTCCCATTAAAAAATACATAATTATCAAAATCAATATTGATTCGTTCGAAAATTCTTTGCATTTCACTTTTTGCTGCACCCCAGGCACAAACTGCATTGAATTCTCCTGCTTCTTGCATTTCGAATCCTTTTACATCGTGTTCCTTGCTTAGTGTATGTAATAAATATGAACCTGCTACTCCTAATCCAATTATTGCTATTTTCAAGTTAATCTGTGAATACTCTGCTCTATTTATATGTCTAATGTTAAGTTACACTCTCTGGAGATAACTTCATAAACAGATAAAAACCCATAAACACTAGTTTTAATTGATTTGTCAGAAAAAAATACAAAAGAATTAGAAAAAGCAGCTCAGAAACCCGGTAAAGACGCTCTTAGATTACATCCATATTACAAGGGTAAAATTGAAACTATGTTAAAATGTTCTATTCAATCATTTGACGATTTTGCTGTTTGGTATTCTCCTGGAGTCGCAGCTCCATGTAAAGATATTAGTACTAACAAACAAAAAGTTTTTGAACATACCAATCGTGGAAATTCTATTGCCGTTGTTAGTGATGGCTCACGTGTACTTGGTTTAGGAGATATAGGCCCTGAAGCAGGTCTTCCTGTTATGGAAGGTAAAGCTCTTCTTTTTAAATATCTTGGAGGCGTTGATGCAGT
>JAKUSK010000057.1 GCA_022449325.1 Nitrososphaerales archaeon
CAATGATTGTTCCAGGTTCACAAATGGTAAAATATGAAGCTGAGAAATTGGGATTAGATAAAATCTTCAAGGACGCGAATTTTGAATGGAGAGAATCAGGTTGTAGTATGTGTCTTGGAATGAATCCAGATATTTTAAAACCTGGAGAACGTTGTGCGAGTACGTCTAATAGAAACTTTGAGGGACGACAAGGTTCTGGTGGAAGAACACACCTTGTAAGTCCGGTAATGGCAGCTGCATCTGCAATTGCAGGTCATTTCGTTGATGTAAGGGAATGGAATTAATTATGGAGCCTTTTTCTAAAGTCACTAGTATAATCACGCCTTTTGATAGAGCAAACGTAGATACAGATCAAATAATTCCAAAGCAATTTCTTAAATCGATTACAAAATCAGGATTTGGGAAATTTCTCTTTTATGACTGGAGATTTGATCATAATGGAAAACCAAAAGATGACTTTGTTTTGAATAACTCGCGATATGAAAATTCTCAAATTTTGGTTACAAATGAAAATTTCGGGTGTGGTTCGTCAAGAGAACATGCGGTTTGGGCATTAAAGGACTTTGGATTTAATGTCATAATTTCCCCGTCGTTTGCGGATATTTTCTATAGTAATTGCTTCAAAAATGGCGTTTTACCAATAATTCTTGACATAGAAAAAATTCACAAATTATTACAGTTTGAAGATAAAGTTGAACTTGATCTAGATTCTCAAAAAATTACTCTGTTGGATGAATCAATAAATTTTGAGATTGATTCACATAGAAAGATTAGATTGTTGAAAGGACTAGATGAGATTGATCTTACTCTTAAAGAAGATGAAAAAATTGAGAAATTTGAAAATGACTCTTCTATAGTATCGATCTTTTAGATTAAAGTTTTTTTGCTCGTTTAAAGAGATTGCCGCAACTAGAACAAGTATTTGTATCAGTTTTTTTATCTAATTCAAAATTTGCAGACCAACAAGTAGGGCATACAGAAACTGACAAATTATCAACTCATTAAACTAAGATGATATTGGATCATTTCAAGGATTGTACGATTAAGTGGAATATGATTATTCCAACCAAGTTTTTCTTTAGCTTTTGATGCATCGCCAATCAAGACAGGTAAATCAGTAGGACGTAATCGAGATTCGTCCAAAAGATATTTCATATCTTCTACTTTATAGTGTTCACGTGCAATAGTTAGAGATATTTCTAATAATTCAGCAATAGAGATACCTTTACCGCTTGCTAAATTATAGACATCGCCTTTCGTTCCTTTTTCAATAACCGCAAGATATCCCATAACTGTATCACGAACATCAGTAAAATCACGAATAGAATCAAGATTTCCAAGCGTGACATTCTTTCGGTTTTCTTTTATGCCTTGAGCAATTTGTCTTGTGATTTCACTAGTAACAAATTCATTTCCACGTCGTGGACCGGTATGATTAAATGCACGGGTAATATGAACGTCTAGTCCATAACAAGATACATATGTTCGACAAGCATCCTCAGCTTGACGTTTAGAAGATCCGTATGGAGAAGTTCCTACCGTACGTAATGGATTAGTTTCTTTTATTGGAGCCTCATTAACGACATTATTGTTTGAATCAAGATTTGGAGAAGGAAGTATTGTCTTGTATTTATCCAACATAGTTTTGTAGTGTTGGTTATTTTGTAAAACAAGACCGTATTCTTCACTAGAACCTGCATAATGAAGAGCTACGTTACCAGGAGTGAGTCTTAAGGCTTCAAGCATATTCAATGTTCCAGTAACATTTGTAGAATAAGTATCAATAGGAGATGCAAAACTATGAGGAACAAAAGATTGTGCAGCTAAATGATAAATAACATCTGCGTCAGATTCTTTGATTGCATTAACAATTGAACCTAAGTCTTGTAAATCACCTTTGATTAATTTAATATTTTCTCGATCAAGTAGATGTTGTATATTTCTAAGATTTGGGTTTGACTGTCTTCTTAAAAGTCCATAGATATTTGCATTAATTTTAGATGATGAAAGAATTTCAGTAAGCCAAGAACCAACAAAGCCCGTAATTCCAGTAATAAGTATGTTTTTGTCTTTCCAATAATCGGCATTAACACGATTTATTACAGTTGCAGTAGTTTCATTTTGTAAAACAAGTTGGTCAGACATTAACTATGATAGTAAGATTTGGTTTATTTATATTTTGATTGAGTAAAAAAAATGAATATTGCCATAAAAACAATAAGTTCTATGGCAATACGTGATTATGAGATTAGACTCCTGCTATTTCTTTGAAGATTGAATGCCATTCATCATGTTTGGCACGTGCTTCAGCACTTGGATATCTAAGAAGATCCATACCTTCAGGAGCAGCTGCTCCAATAGTATGCTTTGTTTGAGACTCAACGTCTGGCAAAGCTGCGAATCTTACATCGACATTACCAATCAAGATTTGTGCTTCTTCAGTGACTAAGAAATTAATCCATACTTTTGCAGCGTCTGGATTTTCAGATGCTTCAAGAAGTACTGCAGCAGTTGGACCCCATACCAATGGGAAATCTTCTAACTCGAGGATTGCAACTGGAGCTCCATCTTGCCTTGCCTTAACGACATCATGGAGTTGGCCTACAATACCAATATGGTATTCACCACGCGATACTTCATCAACTTGTGCTCCTGTGCTGCGTTGTCTAACAGGTTGTACATTTGCCTCTAGTCTAGTGAGGAAATCAATTGTTGCTTCTGCACCAAGTGTCTCTTCAGCTATAGTAGCCCAGATTCTAGTAGAGGTTGTACCTCTTGTGTAATCGTGCATTGTTATCTTACCATTCCATTTAGGATCTGTAAGATCATTCAATGTTTTAGGTAATTCGTCTTCAGAAACAAGATTTGTATTATAGGTGATTACTTGGCCAAGAAGAAGAACGCCTTGCCAATAACCATCAGGATCTTTTAATTCGTCAGGCCAATTAGCTGCATTTGGTGGTCTGTATACTTGTGCAAAACCATCATCAACCAATGAAAGTGATCCTGGAAAACTGAGCATTACGACGTCAGCTGTTTTTGCTCCAGCTTCAATTTCTGTTGAAATTCGAGTATATGTCTCAGATGGAGAACCTCGAACATAATCAATTGTTATTTCGGGATAGGCTTCATGAAATGCGTCGATTGTAGTTTGCATATCTTCTGCATCAACACTTCCATAAACCAATACTGTACCTGAACCTGTTGGTCCGCTATTGAAAAACGTTAAACCAGCAACTGCAAGAATTGCTACTGCAATTACTGCAACTAATAGGTTACGATTTTGTGCTAACATAGCACAAATAAATGTAAATATTTATATCTATACCCTGTTAGAATTATTATAACAATATAAATAGGTGAGAACGATAGAAACTGCAAGTAGTAAACATCCACGCGTAAGCAAAGGAAGAGTTAGAGAGAATATAATTAATCAGTTATCTCAACAACCATATTCATTAACAGATCTTTCAAGAATATTAAAAGTGTCAAAACCAACCATCAGTTATCATTTAACGAATCTAGTGAAAGAAGGAATAATCGAAATTGCAGGAACTAAAAGTGGAAGAGGAGGATTTAGATCTAAACTTTATGTATTAAAACATAATTTAGATAATCAACTTCCTAGTTCCTCATCGGATTCTCACTATTTAGATTTATTATCGGGAATATTTGAGAGTAGTAAATTAGAATGGACGATAGAAAAAAATAACAAGTTAGGCAAAGACTTGCAGTTATTTTTATATCATGGATTTAGATTATTGAGAAATGTCACGAAAACAAGACATCATGATATACTTAGAAAGTATGGAAAAAGAGTCGGGAAGGAAGTTATTGGGAAGAAATTTAGCAATAATTTGAAAGAGAATCTAACAAAATTATCTGAATATTTTGATGAAAATGAAATTGGAAATATTAAGACAGCATTAAGTGATGAAAAATACCATCCAGAGTATAAATTTCAATGTCTAGGATGTTTTCAAGCAAGGGAAAATGGAGGACCCGTATGTAATTTTACCAAGGGGATG
>JAKUSK010000058.1 GCA_022449325.1 Nitrososphaerales archaeon
AGTATCCGAAGTAACATTAGCATTTCCTTTAATTGCAGCAGCACTAATTGAGAGATTAGATAAGAAATGAGTAAAACAGATCTTTATATGTCAAATGAGCCATTGATTACAAATTTATCAAACAGTCAAGATAACAAAGTAAATGTTTTTGGAGTTCCATTTGATGCCACGTCAACATACAGAATTGGTTCAAGATTTGCGCCAAACGCTATAAGAGAAGCATTTCAGAATATAGAAATCTATTCTAATAGATTGAAAAAAGATTTAGAAAATGTGAATATTAAAGATTTAGGAAATCTAGCAAAAGTAGGCGATATAACAGAAATGAACAAAATGGTGAAAGAAGTTACTAAAGAAATAATTCAAAACGGTAAAATTCCTGCAATATTAGGAGGAGATCATTCGTTAACTAATGGATCAGTGAGAGGTATGAATAAATCTACTTTAGTTGTTTTCGATGCTCACTTAGATTTTAGAGATGAATTCGAGGGACTAAAACTTAGTCATGCAACTTTTCTTAGAAGACTGTATGAAGATGATTGTGTTTCTAATCTTATACATATTGGTTCAAGAGCGGCAACCAAAGCAGAGTGGGATTTTGTAAATAAAGATGATATAAAAATAATTGACATGCAGAAAATTTACAATTTAGAATCAGGATTAAGAGAATTCAAGGATGAATTAACTAGTTCAAATGACATTTATGTAAGTATTGACTTGGATGTAATTGATCCAGCATTTGCACCAGGAGTTGGAAATCCAGAAGCAAATGGTATGACAAGTAGAGAAATACTTGAATTCATTTATTGCCTAGAAAATTTTAAACTAACTGGATTTGATATTGTAGAACTAATACCCTCATATGACAACGGTTCTACATCAGCATTAGCAGCCCGATTACTTGCAGAATTAATTTGTATTGCTGAAAGTTAATTCTATTTAAACTGAGGACGATTGGAAATAAATTTGGGTAACGGAAGTTCGTCAGAAATCATTTGAGCAGAAAGATTTTTACAATGTTCTGTTAATTCAGATAATGACATTGTAATCATTTCTCCAGAATATCGATTTCGTACTTGGAATTTATTACTTTCAACCTCATTCTTTCCGACGACGAGAATGAATGGAATCCATTCTTTCTCAGCCTCACGCACTTTTTTTCCAACAGAAAGATCACGGTCGTCAAAATCAGACCTAAAACCAGCGTTGGACAACTCATCAAGATACCCTAATGAGGCATCATGAAAGTCTTGAGATAAGGGAATTACACGAATCTGTGTTGGGCACAGCCAAAAAGGAATAGTAGGAGTCTTACCTTCTTTTTGTATTTTTGCCGCTTTTTCTAATAAAGCATACAAACATCTTTCTATAGCACCACTAGGAGAATTATGAAGAATAATAGGAGTCTTCTTTTCGCCAGTTTCATCTACATAATGAATTCCATATCTTTCAGCATTCTCAACGTCGATTTGATCAGTTGCTAAAGCAGAGGCCTTACCCAAATTATCAATAAAATTGAACTCCCATTTGAATATAAAATAGAAGAATTTTTCAGGCCAGATTTCAATAAATATTGGTCGTTTCCAATCTTTGGCAATTTGTTTAATAAAATCGATATTGTCGTCATAGAAATCTTGTGTAGTTCGTATTGCTAACTCGTAATCGTCTTGAGTAAAACCAATTCCTTGGAGAACATTATGAGAAAGGGTAAAACGCTTCAAGATTTCGTCCTTAGATGATTCAATATCTTTACACAATGCGTGACAATCAGGCATTGTAAAAGCACGTAATCGTCTAAGTCCAACTAATTCGCCAGATTTTTCACGTCGAAAACTATACCGAGTTAATTCGTATAATCTGACAGGTAACTGTTTATGAGAGATGATAGAATCATGAAGCATAAGGAATTGTCCAAAACATGCACTAAATCTTAGAAATAATTCCTTATTATCGGAATTTACAGTGTATTGTCTAGCTGGAAAACGATTAAGATAACTAGCAAGACTAGGATGATTTGAATCATACATAATTGGAGTTTCGACTTCCAATGCGCCGTATTTCTTAACTTGAGATGTAACATAACGTTCAAGAAGAGATTTAATAAATCGGCCTTTAGGATAAAATCGTAGATTGCCAGAATCAGATCCAGGTTCGTAATCAACTAAAGATAATTTCTTCATAAGTTCAACATGCGGAGGATGTGAAGTAACAATACGAGACTTGCTTAATTCATATTTCTGTAATGAATGAAGGTTTTTGAAATTGCCATAGTTAAATTTTTCAACAGATTCAGTATTTCCATCTGCAGACATAATAACATACTTGGATTCCAAACGTTCTTCAGATTTGAGGGCTTCACTTTCGTTTGTTTCTGTGGAATCAGAAGAAATAATTTTTAATTGTTCTGCAAGAGGATGTCCTTTAACACTAACAGTAAATGATTTATTCCATCCAAAAGGACTACTATTTACTTCATTTCCTACTTCAGTAAGACCAAGTTTAAATTTATTCAATAATGAAACAGCTTTAGATGCATTAGCAAGATTATCGCTTAAATGAGAATAAGGATAAACAACAATACGATTACAATTAAGATTATCAAGTGAGGATTTAATTTCTGAGAGAGATTTTTTTATAATATTTTCATCATCGTGAGATTCTAAACATGTAAAAAGAACAACAACATCATCATAACGATGCAGTTCAGTATTTGATTCTTCGGCAATATTGATTTCTTTTTTTAGTGCTTGAAATTCAATATAATCAGAATGTAATAATAAAATTCGCATTATTTACACCTAATATCTAGCTCTTTCGGATTTTCTTAATTCTTTAGTGGATTTTTTCCAGGATTTATAATGTTCGTTACAGAAATATACCTTATTTGAATCCGATGAGATAGAAAATTCGTTTGAATCAACATTTTTAATATTAATCGATCTTATAGCAGAACTTGAACAGCCATCCAATGAACATTCAACACCCTTGCTAATTTTTCCCATAATATAATTCATTAATATTTTTCTAATATTAAACTATTGATTCAGAAAGACATAATTAATGATTTGTTGATAGAATCATTACTTGTTAGAAAAGATAAGAGATAAAGTAGAACCAATAACGAATAGAATTGGTCAAGAATTATCCAAATTAGGAATGACGCCAATCATGCTAAGCATATTTGCTATTATTTTTTCATTAATTTCGGCATTTTTTTATTCGAATTTAATACAATTTGAGATTAACAATATTATTTCAAATCAAGCTCTGGGAGCAATATTTTTGCTAATTGCAGGATTATGCGACATGTTAGATGGAGCTATTGCAAGAGTTGCTAAAAAATCTACTTTAAGAGGTGCGTTCATAGATTCAACATTTGACAGAGTCACTGAAATAATTATTTTTGCAGGATTGTTGATTGGACAATATGCCGAGCCGTTATTCGTTTTCTTTGCAATTACATTATCAATGTTGGTAAGTTATTCACGAACAAAGGCAGAAGCAATCAATGTTGATTTAAGAGGAATTGGAATAGCTGAACGTTCAGAAAGAATATTAATATTGTGTTTATGTAGTTTCATTAATGAAATAAGATTAGCAATAATAATCATAATTGTACTATCTTTCATAACATTCATGGAAAGATTTATCGCAGTAATGAAAAAATCAGAATAATCTAATATTTAGTACGTCGACGTCGATCATCTTTAGCACGAACTTTGACAAGACCATAATGAACAGCGCATGAAACACAATAATATTTGATAGTTTTCTGAGCAGCTATATATGTACCTGCAGAACGAAGTTCCTTTGCCAAAGCAGGTTCAACAAGTGTAACTCTACCAGTCTTTTTCTTTGCTTTATCTTTAGGAACAAGAGTACCACAATTACTGCAGGAAATAGAGCCAGTTGAGCCTTTTCCTCCTTTAGCACGACCGCCACTTTTTCTTTTCTTTGTCATTATAATAAAAAATAGAGTCAGTACTTACGCATAAATC
>JAKUSK010000059.1 GCA_022449325.1 Nitrososphaerales archaeon
GCAATATTGATGGTTTTTATAACCGGATTATTTACCACATCAAAGGTTTTTGCTGATGAGCCTGGAAGTGTTTTTCTATGGGGCGGATATGATGATGATGGACTATTTGGATCATATGTAGAAGAACATGGATCACCTGAATACTCAACATTTGGTGATGCTGAAGAAGGGTTACAAAAATTAAAAGCTGGTTTTGAAGTCGATTTAGCTTGGCCATGCCAAGGTGAAATAGCTCGATGGGTGAGAGCTGGAGTACTTCAACCATTAGACACTTCTCGTATAGATAACTGGAATGATATGTTCCCTGAAATTAGAGACCTACCAAGTGGTCAGGTTGATGGAGAGCACTATTTTGCACCAGTTGATTGGGGTGATACAACCTTATTTTATATGCCTGATCGAGTTCCATGGATGAACGCTGACAATGAAAGTTTTGCTCTAATGGAAGATCCAAGAATGAAAGGTAAAGTTGGTATACTAGACTCAGCTGCTGACTCATTATTTTTAATGATGCATCATCTTGGAATTGATATCAGAGAAAAAGATCAATTAACTAAAGCTGCTATTGATAAAGGCATCAATAAGTTTCGTGAAATGAGAGATAACGGACAAATACGTGCGTTCTTCGGAGATACTTCCTCAATGGTAGAGGCGCTAGGTAACGAAGAAATAGACGTAGCTCTTGGATGGAACGAAATTGCATGGAATGCTGGAGCAAAAATGATGCAGCCTGCTAATGGAACAATGACGTGGGCTTGTGGACTTGCAATTGTTAAAGGTGCAGACCTTGATAAAGCATACGCAATGATTAATGGAGCTACTAGTGCTGAAACTTCAGCTTACTTACTAAGTGAGTGGGGTTATGGTCATTCAAATAGAAAAGGCTTTAGCACAATCACTGCTGATGAATTAGCTGAGCGTGGAGTCGCATCGAATCCTGCGGAACACCTTTCAAATGGGATGTTCTCAGTCATGCCTTCAGACGAAGTAACTGACTACATGGAAGCTCAATGGGCTGAAATGGTTGCTGGCGGTTGATCAGAGATTAATTTATCTCAAAATAGCCTGTTCTCTTTTAGAGGACAGGCTATTTTTTATTCAATAAAGAAATATCTTCTAAACTCATACTTATAAAGCATTCGTTATTCTCAAAAGACTGATTGTCAAAATGTTGAGAAGAAACAGTGATTATCTTGTCTATTCCTTTAGCTTCAACATAAAATCTTGTCATTTCTCCTAAATATGAAGTCTGACAAATCTTAGCATCAAGACAAATATCCCAGTCAGATTTTACTTTAGAGATCATCATTGATTCTGGGCGAACACTACAAACAACATCTGAAGAATTTGCAGCGATATTTAAATTATTTTTAATTTTAAATTCTCCCAATCCTTCGATTGAAACATTGATGAATTCTCCATCAGTTGATTTAGTCTCAGCTTTAAGAAAATTCGTTTCACCAATAAAATCACTTACAAATATATTTTCTGGATTCTTATAAAGTTCATTGGGTGCTGATAATTGTTGAATTTTTCCATCGTTCATAACCGCAACTCTGTCTGACATACTTATGGCTTCTTGTTGATCGTGAGTAACGAATACAAAAGTAATTCCGATATTTTTTTGAAGAGTTCTTAATTCTAATTGCATTTCATCTCTTAATTTTTTATCTAAAGCACCTAGAGGTTCATCTAATAATAGAACTTTTGGTTGCCTTACTAAAGCTCTTGCAAGAGCGACACGCTGCCTTTGACCACCAGATAGTTGATTACTAAATCTTTCCTCATACCCCTCAAGCTTAACTAATGAGAGAACATCTTTAACTCGTTTATCTATCTCATCATTACTTAAACCAAGTTTTCTTAGTCCAAATTGAATATTTTTTTCTACATTAAGATGAGGAAAAATTGCATAGTTTTGAAAAACCATATTTGTAGGTCTTTTGTCTGGGGGTAATGCAGTAATATCTGTCCCATCAATTAATAGATTACCAGAAGTAGGGTATTCAAATCCTGCCAATAGCCTCAACAATGTTGTCTTACCACATCCAGAGGGTCCTAAAAGTGAAAAAAATTCACCTTCTTTAATCTCAAATGAAACATCGTCAACTGCTTTTACATCTGCAAAGTGTTTTGAAATATTATTGATCTGTATAAATGAATTGTTCATAATTTTTTATAATTTTATAGCTATATCTTTCTTAGCTTTCCCTTGTCCAACATTTCTTAACCAGAATGCTAACAAAACAATAAAAGTAGTAAACACAATAATTACTGCTCCCAAAGCCAATACATGAGGTAACTTCTGAATAAATCTCATTTGGCCCCACATATACATAGGTAACGTTGCGTCACTTCCAGTTAAAAAGAATGCAAGAATAAATTCATCAAAAGAAATTATGAAAGTGAGAAGAAGAGCTGCGACTATTCCAGGCAAATATAATGGAAATGACACTCTAAAAAATGTTCCCCACGCATTCTCTCCTAAATCTCTAGAGGCCTCTTCAAGTGAAAAATCAAAACCTTCAATACGGGCTATAAGTATTAACATTGCAAAAGGTGTACAAAATAAAGTGTGGCCAATTGTGACTGGAACGAGCCCCAATTTAAATCCAAGATTGATCCAAATTATAAGTATAGCTACAGCCAAGATAATTTCAGGTATCAAAAATGGCATCATAATACCTCCATAAGAGATCTTTTCCCCTCTAAATTTATATCGAGCAAATGCCTTCGCTGCAAAAAGTGCAATTGTTGTACTAACGACACTCGCAACTACTCCTACTTTTATACTCGCCCATAGAGCTTTATGTAGATTTCTTTTTGACCACATCTCTTCATAGTGCTCCGTTGTAAATCCAGCGAGAGGGAATGACATATAATTTGCATCGTTAAAACTAAATATAGGTAAGAATAAAACTGGTACATACAGAAACCCAAAATAAAGAAGGGTATAAATCAGTAATGTATTATTTTTTTCGTTCATTTTTAAGTTAACCTTTGTGTAAGTCTTTTTGTTACATTCGACACAATTATTGTTATGAGTACAACAGTTGTTAGCATAATTGTAGCTGATGCAGCACCAAGAGGAATATTATTTATTTTTCCAAAGTAAGCCTGGATCATATTCGAAAGCATACGACCATCAGTTCCTCCAAGTAAGGCTGGAGTCACATAATCACCTACTGTTGGAATGAATATGATTAATATTGCACCTATTACACCAGGTAACGATAATGGAAATGTAATTTTCCAAAACACTTCAAATCGAGAGAGCCCAAGATCTCTTCCAGCTTCAATAAAAGAAAAGTCAATTTTTTCTAACGAAACATATAAAGGTAGTAATGCAAATGCTGCCCATGCGTGAGTAAGAGTAATAACTACTGCGGTCTCTGAATACATAAGAAATGTAAGAGGTTCGCTAAGAATTCCAGCGTTGATCAATGAAGAGTTTATCACTCCTTTTGTTCCAAGAATAATCTTCCAAGAAAATACTCTTAATAAATAAGATGTCCAAAAAGGCAAAGTGAGCAAAACAAGCCACAGCATTTTGTTTTTTTTGACATAAAAAGCGATGTAATAGCAAACTGGGTATGCCGTGATAAGTGTAATTAGAGTTACGAGAAATGATATTTTAATTGACTTTATGAGAAGTGTGACCAGCAAATTTTTTTGAAAGAAATCAATATATCTTTGAAATGTAAAAGTATAATCAATCTCCATCATGCTAACTTGAGTAAACATACTAAAGCTCAACATTAGTGCCATTGGCACGACCATAGCTAGAATAACTAAAATTAAAGCTGGTGATAATAAGGTATAGGCTTTTACATTATCATTTTTTGCATAAATTTTTCTCCAAAAAACTATCATAATTTTTCAATTACCTTTTTATTCAATTAATGATTGCAAGCCTCTTTTGTAAAGAGAATTAGCAATAATGATTCTATGT
>JAKUSK010000006.1 GCA_022449325.1 Nitrososphaerales archaeon
AGGTTCCACTACTGCTTCAATAATTAAAGATAATTATGCTGACCCACGTTGTTTTGTAATTAGTGAATGGGGTCTTAAGAAAGATCTCGAAGATTCCGGTATATATATTTCTAATAATGACGCAAATATCGTAGTAGTCGGAGCTAATCGTAATCTGACTTATCGTGAATTAAATCATGGAATGCGTCTTGTACTTAATGAAGCTGAACTTATTTGTTCTGGAACTACACAATTTTTCAAAGGCACACATAATTCTGATACAGGATATTTTATCGGTGAATCTGCTATTGCACAGGCAATAAGTCATGCTACTGGTAAATCGATTCGATATATTGGAAAACCATTCCCCGAAATTTTTAATCAAGTATTGTCTGATTTTAATGTAACAAATAATGAAGTTGTTATGATTGGTGATACTCTAAATTCAGATATACGAGGTGCAAATTCACTTGGAATTACTAGTATTTTAACAACTAATGATCGTATTATTGATATAAATTCTATCCCAAATGACGATAGACCTGATTATTCCGTAAAAAATATTAAAGAACTCTATGAAAAATTATTCTAATCTCTAATAAATAATATCGAACCAAATATTACTAGTAGTAATGCGGCACTAAGATTAACAATAAATGGAAGACCTATCATGTTTGTCAAGTAATAAGCCATAGGACTAGCTAGAATCAACACTGATGAAATTATACTTGTTGTAAATTTATTATCCTCTGATTTCATAGAAAATGGTATTTGTATAAATGCGGACTGCAAGAACATTACTGACGCGAATAATATAGGAAATCTTCCTGTTATGAATAATCCTACTGCATTTGTCTCAGCATCCGAAACTGCTATTGCTTCTCCTAAAGATATTAATACAATAATTAATCCAATAATTCTCATTCGTTTTGCATGAATTCCTATTAATCCTGATCTTTCGCCTTCCTTAGTTTCTCTAATTTGAAAAATTAAACCCATGCTGATTGATAGTAATGATCCGATAAGCCAAAATGGGTTTCTTGTTACTGATAGAAAACTCTCTTGAGCAGTCAATCCCGTAACACCAATATCGAATCCAGAAATACCTAGATACAATGCTATTGGCATTAAGTAAAGTCCAAATGAAATATCTTCTACAGTATCTGTTTTCATCTTCTTCTCTCCTTAAAATTCAGCCCTTAACTGTATCTAAACTTTTCCTTGCAAATGTTAGATATGTAGTATGTCCGACCATCCTCATCGCAGGTCTAGTTTTTCCTTCTCTCACTTCCATCTCTCTCATTAAAATTTCTAATGTTTCAATTTCTAAGAACCCTTCATTTTGTAATTCAATAACAACTTTCTCAACTTGATTGATTGTTGGTGATACTGAAGCTAATATACCTCCTGGTCGAAGACATCCTTTCATCGTTTTTATTAATGTCCAAGGATCACCTAAATCTAATATTGCTACATCCATGTCTTTCTCTTCTAAACCTAATTTTGCATCTTTAATTTTTAATGTAACAAATTCTGATAATCCTGCTTTTTCAATATTTTTTTTCGCAATTTCATGTGATTCTTCTCTTACATCATAAGTATAAAGACGACCCTCTGGACGAATCAAATTTGCTATAAAACAACTTAATGAACCACTTCCCGTACCTGCTTCTACAACCTTCTTTCCATTACTCAAGTCTGTCCAACTAGCAATTATCGCCATATCTTTTGGATACAATATCTGTGTTGCCCGTTTTGATTTGAAAATAAAGTCATTTAGTCTTGGATATAACAAATATATTTCTTGATTCGTGTTAGTCATTACAGATTGTCCATATTCTTTCCCAATTACCTCTTCTACTTCAATATACCCCGCATGAGTGTGAACTTGTTTTCCTGGAGAAACTTGGATTAACCATTTCTTTCTTGGCGATAAATAGAATAAAACAAAATCATTCTCTTTAACTAAATTGTCTTTCATGTATTTTGCGATATCTGTTATAATATAAAAATGAGACTAAGCTCTCCACCATTCAAATGATAAAAATTCTACTTCATCAGAATCCTTCACAACCGCTACAAGAAATTTCTTTTTAACAGTTGTTGCAAGACGTCCTGCTAGTACAATAGCCGTTGCAGTAAGATTCGATTGAGGCTGCATTACTTGTATAATATAAGGAGCATGATCAATTCCTGGTCCATGTTCATATACTGCAAAATCACTTCCGAATTTAATTCCAGGCGTGACAATATATCCCCTAGATCTCAACTCTTTGTAAACAAGAAATTTCTCTTTAAATAAAACATATTCACTCTCACATTTTTCTACTAATTTTCTTTTTGAAACAACTTTTCCAGAATTCGAATCGCGAATCGTTAATCTTTTTTCAGAAACAAGATGATATCCTTCAATTAAATCTAGAATTAACGGAGCGTCAAAATCAGTTCCTTTAGGTTTGGGTACACCTAATGGTTTTCCGTAATATCCATCGCCGAATATTTTCTTTGATTGTTCTATATCCCAAATTACAATTCTATTTTCTACAAGTTCTCCTTTAAACAACTTATTCAACATATTAAAGTCCAATTGCAATAATTGTTATTGAATCAGCTGCTGATGAACATCTATCTGCCATTTCTTCTATATGTTCCGCAGCATCTTTTAATAGCATTGCCTCTTTTGCAGCTGTGATTTCTTTCATTGTCATTTTTACAAGATTTCTATATTTCAAATCTGTTTCTCTTTCAATTTTTTGTAATTCATTTGCAATCTGAATTACATTGTCTGGATTAACTGCAAGAGATCTGACCATCTCATTTAATTTATTAACTAATTCAATGATCATGTTTAATAATTCTTCAAATTCATTTTTTATTGAAGCTTTTTTGAGTGATTTTGTATCTACTATTGACAGTCTAAATGCAACACCACTAGTATATCCTGCTATTTCTTCGATCTCATAAGCCGTTTTCAATAAATCTTCTCTATTCATTAATAAACTTCCTACTTCCGCTAATTCTCTAGTTAACGCTCTTCTATAGCCTTCAACTTCATCCTCAGCCTCGCCTATTTTTTTAATACCATTGTTTACTTTTTTCTCATCATTTTCAATAACTGCATTGAATACATTTACTAATTCTCTTGATGAATCTAGTACCTTTCTTGTTTCATCGAGTAAAACTGCTTGAGTTTTTCCTCTTGCTTTATCTTCAGAACCTCCAGAAAACATACAAATTACATGTTATACAAATTAAAAAACCTTAATCTAATTTGAGACTTTTTTTAATTGTTTCTCATATTCATTCATTATTTCTGCTGTGGTCGTTATATCTTGTGGCTTTTTATCCTCTCTTATCCTTCCGGTGAATATTGGAAACCTTAATGCAAGACCAAAATTCTTCCTAATTTCATTTTTATTCGATGTATGAATTGGACTTATTGTTATTTCGGATCCACTCACTTCTAATACAATCTCTGGTTCAAACCATACGTCCATATCCATTTTTGAATCTACTCTTACATGTTTGTTTTTTATTATATTTTTTTGAAGTATTTCATATATTGTTTGTAGTTGTTCATCTGAGAAACCCGTTCCTACTTTACAAAAACTTCTAAACACGTCTTGTCTTTTGTCATAAACTGCTAATAATAATGCTCCATATTTGTTTGCTCGTTTTCCTTTCCCATACATTGCTCCTATTATTACTAAATCTAGCGTATCGGACATTTCTGACGTATATTCTCTCTTTAACTTAATCCAAAGATATTCCCTTGCTCCTGCTCTATAATTTCCTTGAATATCTTTTATTACTAAACCCTCGCAACCTTCTTCTATTGCCTGTTCAAGAAAATCATCAATCTCAATAGCATCTTGAGTTATCTTATTTTTAATAATCTTTAATTTTTTGTTTTTCTCAATTATTTTAATTAAAATCTTCCTTCGTTTTTCATAACTTGAATTTGTTAAATCCTGATTATCGAGATATATTATATCAAATAAATTGACTGATATTGGATAGTTTTTTACTGCCTGTTCAATTTTGTATTTTCTTCTTCTATGCATTAATTCTTGAAATGGTAAATACGACCCACTTTCTTTATCAATTGCAACTGCCTCTGCTTCAAGTATCATATTTTCCACTTCTAGTTCCTTCATTATGTCACATACATCAGGATAATGATTTGTTATATTTTCCAATTTCCTAGAAAAAATTTCTGTTTGCTTATTATTTACATGAATTTGTAATCTTTCTCCATCCAATTTATATTCTAAACTTATTTTTCCATCTACTTTCTTAATGATTTCCTGAGATGAACTTAATCTTTCTGCAAGCATTGGCCTAATTGGATTTCCAACTACTATGTCTATTCCTTCTAATCCTTTTAACCCATTATCTGCTACAAGTTTTGCTACTTTTCCTAAATCACTTGAAATATTATATGCTCTTTCTAAAAATTTCCTATTCGCTTTATCATTTGTATATGCGACAGATAATGCATCCAATACTGTGTAATCTGCTATTCCTAATCTGAGTATTCCCATCAATGTTCTAATAATATATTTTCCTTCTATTGGTGTACAATCTGACAATAGTCCTGCTAAGTGTGCAACCTTCATATCTACTGACCCATGTCCCGCAGTACTTGCAATCTCTTCAAATGTTTGATAAACTCTTTCTACAGTTAATCTGTCTCTTACTAACGTTGTTTGTACTTTATTTGATAATGAAATCTTAGTCACCTCCCCTAAATCCCCCGTTCTTTTATACTCCTCCATAATTCTGTCCTTAGACATTGAAGTAGATTTTTCTAATACTTTTATTACTAATTTATCGGACATTCCCAATTCTATTCCATAAAAGTCTGGTTTTATTTTGCCTTGTGTTAGATATATGACTCTTTCAATGACGTCTCTTGGCGTATTCCTAAAGAGTTCTGATAAAATCTCTAAAAGCTCTAATCTTTTCCGAGTTTTTTCCATGTTTTCATATGCTTGTGCAACTATGTTATAATCCACACTTACTCAATAACTCTAAATATTATTAATCTAGTCTTTTTTAATCGTGGTAAAGTTTATCTTACTATGTTTTTAGATATATTGTATACATGTCAGAGACAAAAAAAGATACTAAGTCAAGCTGGAACAAACCAAAGGAGACTTCTGATACTAAATCTAGTAAAAAACCAAAGGATGAGTCTATTGGCGATATTACTCATGGACTCGCTATGCCTACAGTTGACGAGACAAAGCTAAAAGACCTATTTGGAGGAACCAAAGCTATTACTTTATACGAAACATCTAGAATTTTGAATGTTAATGCGTCAGTTGCTAACAAATTTCTCAATGATCTTGAATCTAAGAACCTTATAATTCGAGTTGGAGGTTATTCAGGTCATTATATCTGGAAATTAATTGAATAAATCTAAATCATAGTTCTGAAAATCACAATGCTTAAAAATCAATTCACGGTTATTTTAATTTATTCAAAGTGATTTAGTATGGGTAGAAAACATTCAGCTCCAAGGCGTGGTTCTCTGGCATTTCGACCAAGAGGCAGACATGGCACTCTTAATGCAAGAATAAGAAACTGGCCTACTGTTAAATCTGACGAGCCTACTTTACTTGGTTTTATGGGATTCAAAGTTGGTTCTATTAATGTCCTAACTATTGATAATGCTGATAAATCTCCTACTTTTGGAAAACCTATTTTTAATCATGCTACTGTCTTATCATGTGCTCCCATGACTATCGTTGGTTTACGAGCATACAAAAATAGTTTAGACGGACTATATGTTTTTAGTGAAGCATATGCTACTAATCTTCCTAAAGAGCAATCAAGAAAACAAAAATTAAATTCTGATTATAATACTAATATTAATAAAATTCAAGACAATTTAGAGTCTTTAGAAAAACTTTGTGCAATTGTTTCTGTACCTCCTAAACAAGCAGGACTCTCTCAAATTAAACCATATTCATTTGAAATCGCAATTGGAGGACCGACATTAGAAAGTCAATTTGATTATCTTAAAGATAATTTAGGTAAAACTGTTTCTGTTTCTGATATTATTAAACCTGGAATGTTAGTCGATGCACTTGGTGTTACTAAAGGTAAAGGATGGCAAGGGCCTGTAAAAAGATTCGGCATAAAAAAGAAACAACACAAGTCTCGTAAAACTGTTAGAGAAGTTGGTACTGTTGGTGCTTGGAGCCCGCAAAATATTATGTATACTGTTCCTCGTGCTGGTCAAATGGGCTTTCATCAACGAACTGAATATAACAAGAAAATTCTTTTTATGGCTAATGAAAAAGAACAAAGTGTTAATCCTGATGGCGGATTCATACATTTCGGTTTAGTACCAGAAGATTATGTTATCGTTAAAGGTTCCTTACCAGGTCCTATTAAACGCCCTGTTGTACTTAGATATCCAATGAGACCTAAACATACAAAATTGGATATTCCTAAAGTCATAAAACTTAGTACTCAAAACGGTGAATTAGAATGATGTTTCCTGTATATGATTTAGACGGAAAAGAAGTAGAACAAATTCAGGTTCCTTTAGTCTTTTCCACTCCATATAATCCTAGATTAATTAAACGAGCAGTTCTTGCTCTACAATCTCATACTCGAATTCCTAAAGGAACTGATCCACTAGCTGGAGAACGTGGTAGTACTGAATCTTGGAATACTGGTAGAGGCATATCAAGAATTGGTCGTGTAAAATCTCATAGTGGTCCAAGGGGAGGTAGTGCTGCAGGAGTTGCGGGTGTTACTGGAGGACGTAGTCCACATCCACCTGTCAGTTCAAAGAATATCTATCAAAAATTAAATAAAAAAGAAAAGACATCTTCTCTTATGTCTGCTATTTCTGCATCAATGAATCGTGAACTTGTAATCAATCGCGGTCATAAAGTTGACAATCTTCTTAACATTCCCTTGGTTATAGTCGATGATTTAGAATCGATGACTCGAACTAAGGATCTTCGACTAACTTTGACTAGTTTGGGTCTTTCTGACGAACTTGAACGTATATCTAATGTTCGTCTTCGTTCTGGAAAATCTAGATTACGTGGACGTTCACGAAAAATCAAAAAAGGCCCTATAATTGTTTGTTCTAAGGACTTAGGAATTGGAGATGCTTGTAAAAATCTCTTGGGCGTTGATTTAGTAGAAGCAAAGAATCTTAATGTTTCTGATTTGGCTCCTGGAACTGAAGCAGGTAGGCTTGTTATCTGGACCAAAAGTTCTTTCTCTAACTTATCTAGTAATATCTTAAAAGCGGTGGAAATTAATGCGTCCTGATCAAGCTTCATCAATAATCCTTCGAACCTATGTAACAGAAAATACATTTGATCGTATTGAAAAAGAGAATAAATTGGTTTTTATTGTCAGTGAAGATGCTACCAAAAACACTATAAAACAAGCTCTTAGTATCTTATACGAGGTTAAAGTGAAAGCAGTTAATACAACACATACCATCCAAGGGAAGAAAGCCTTTGTGACTTTCGACGATGATTATTCAGCCTTAGATCTTGCTACAAAATTAGGTGTTATGTAGAAATGGGTAAACGAATTCTTGTTCAACGTCGTGGCGATGGAGGTATGCGTTATAGAAGTCATAATAAAGGTAAAATTGCTCCTGCTTCATATCCATTCTTAGATCCATCAAATACTTCTAACGGTATAGTAAAAGACTTGTTACATGAACGCGGTCGTTCTGTTCCTCTTGCTAAAGTAATATTTGGCAATAAAACATCTTACCTTCCTGCTGTTCATGGACTTAAAGTAAATCAAGAAATCTCAATTGGTTCTGATTCTGACATTCAAGATGGTAATATTCTTCCATTACGTGACATACCTGAAGGAACTTCTATTTGTAATATTGAACGAACCTATGGCGACGGTGGAAAAATCGCTAAAAGCGCAGGTACTTCTGCATTACTTTATAGTAAAACATCTGCAGGTTCTATTGTTCGTTTACGTTCTGGTAAAAGTATTCTTATTCAACAAAACTGTCGTGCTACTATTGGTGCACTAGCTGGTGCAGGTTTCAAAGAAAAACCATTTTTAAAAGCTGGTAACAAAGCACATTATGCTAAAGCCTATGGAATTTTACATCCTAAAGTTCGTGGTGTAGCTATGGGTTCACATTACCATCCATTTGGTGGCGGTCGACATCAAAGTCCTCATCAAAGTACATCAACTTCTCGAAATGCACCACCTGGTCGTAAGGTAGGTTCAATTGCCGCTAGTAAAACGGGTCCAGGTAGAGCAAGAAGAAAATCCAGGATTGCGGAGGTATAATAAATGGCTAAAGAATTCAAATACAGAGGTCATTCAATGAAGGAATTACAAAGTATGTCTCTAGAAGAATTCTTGAAACTTGTTCCATCTCGTCAAAGACGTTCACTATCTCGTGGACTTTCTGATAATAAAAAGAAAATCTTATCACAAGTTGACGATTTAGCTAATAATTCGTCTGACCAACCTATTCGTACTCATTCTCGTGATTTGATTCTCCTTCCAAAGATGTTAGGATTGACAATTCATGTATATACAGGAAAAGAATTTGTTCCTGTAGAAGTTAAACCCTCAATGATTGGTCATTATCTTGGAGAATATGCTATTACTAATAAAAAAGTACAACACGGAACACCTGGAATTGGTTCTTCCAAATCAAGTCTATACGTCCCACTGAAATAGGTTTTAGAAATTGCAAAAACTTATATTTTCATTAAAAGATTTTTAAATTCTATAGTTGAGGTTAAGATAGAAAAATGCCTAAATTTGGATATAGTTTCAAGGATTATGATCCAGTCGTACATGCACGTGCTTCTGGTCGGGAAATCAATATGAGCCCAAAGGCCGCTCGTGAAGTTTGTAATACTATTAAAGGAAAAAAACTCTCTGATGCAATTAATTTACTAGAAGGCGTTGTAACTCTCAATAAATCTATTCCATTTCGTCGACATAAGAAAGAAGTAGCTCATAGACGTTCTAATGATAAATTCCATGCTGGCAGATACCCTGTTAAAGTCGCTAAACATATTTCTCTTATACTTAATGAACTTGAATCTAACGCGGATTTCAAAGGTCTTGATGTTTCGAATCTTCGTATTATACACGCTGCTACACACCGTGGACGTACTATACCGGGCTATATTCCCCGTGCAATGGGACGTAGTTCACCTATGAATCATGAATTGGTTCATATAGAAATAATTGCAGGTTGATTAAACTATGGAAAAATCTCAAACTACTATGATTAAAAAAGTCTTGGCAAAGAATTCGAATCTTACTGCACTAAATGATTTCCTTAAAGATCAATTACAAGATGCTGGTTATTCTGCCGTAGATATTGTTAAAACACCTGTCGGCACTACGTTGAATTTATTTGTAAATAAACCCGGACTTGTAATTGGACGAAGAGGTTCTGGCATACGTTCACTAACTGAAGCACTTGAAACAAAATTTAATATTACCAATCCGCAAATATCTGTTACAGAAGTCAAAATTCCAGAACTCAATTCACAAATTATGGCTAGTAGACTTGCGTCATCTGTACAACGTGGTCAACCAATAAGACGAGCAGCTAATTGGACAATGAGAATGATTATGAATAATGGAGCTCGTGGAGTAGAAATACAGGTTGCTGGAAAAATGCGCAGCGATAGAGCAAGTTTTGAAAAATTTAAATCTGGAGTAGTTCCAAAAGCAGGGTTTACCGCATCACAATCTGTAGACGTAGCATCTTGTGAATCATTATTGAAGGTTGGGTTAGTTGGAATTAAAGTATTCATTGCATTGCCTGATAAACATATCTCAGAATTTAAACATCTTACGCATAAAGTTACTGATGCTAATAATACTTTGACCTCCGAAGCACCAGCCGAAGCACCAGCCGAAGATTCGTCTAATGCATCTGAAACTAAGGAATGAATTAATTATGCCTAAAAATAATATCCAAAACTATCGCAATATGTCTGAAGAAGAATTACTTGAAAAACTTAGTAGTTTGAAAATTGAACACTCTCAAATTAAATCTAACATAAAAAGAGGACTAATCAAAGAAAACCAGGGTAAAATCCGCCCTATAAAAAAAGACGTTGCTCGAGTTCTAACTGTGTTGAATCAACTAAGGAGTAATGAAAATTGAATAACTTACATGATTTGAAATATAATGAACTGACTGGTAGAACACTTACTGTTCTTTCTTCTACTGATTCTTCTCTAAATGGTATTAGTGGTCTTGTAATAAACGAAACAAAAAATACATTTCATATTTTAAATGATCAACGTAAGAAAATTATACCAAAGTCTAATTGTATATTTAATTTTAATGATAATTCTGAATCTATAAATGGTTCAATATTAATTGGAAGACCTCAGAATCGCTTAGCAAAGGTGAGAAAACTATGAAAAATATTGGATTAAATGTAGAAAAACCTAGTACTGATTGTGATGATCATCATTGTCCCTTCCACGGACAAATTTCTATTAGAGGAAAGTTAATCCAAGCACGACTTATTAAAACCCGTGCACGTCGAACTGCCGTTGTAAGAATTGAATTCTTCCACTATGTGAAAAAATACATGCGATATGAGAAACGCCGAAGGAATATTATTGCGCATCTCTCACCATGCCTTGATGTTAAAGAAAACGAACTTGTAACTATAGGAGAATGTAGACCTCTTTCTAAGAGCGTTTCTTTTGTTGTTCTTGGGAGGGTTAATTAATAATGCCAGCTAAAGCAAAAGTTCAAGTTGCGTCAAGACGTTATATTACTCGAGCATTGCCTGTTGGTGCGGTAATTACATGTGCAGATAATAGTGGCGCAAGGACGCTCAAAATTGTTATGGTCACAGGATGGAAAGGTCGTTTAAGTCGATTACCTGCTGCTACTTTGGGAGATCAAGTTACTGTTGTAGTAGAAAAAGGACCTCCTGAATTACAAAAGCAAACATTTCCTGCTGTTATTATTCGTCAAAAATATCCAGTTCGTCGTCCAAATGGTGTAAGAATTTCATTTGAAGACAACGCTGCTGTAATTATCACTCCTGAGGGTGAAATGAAAGGAACTGATATCAAAGGCCCTGTTGCATCTGAAGCTGCTGAAAGATGGCCACGTGTTTCAAATGCTGCAGGTACAATTGTTTAGGTGAATATACAATGGTAAAAAGATCAAAAATTATGAAAGAATATTATAATGCGCCTCAACATGTAGTCTCTAAACGTATTAGCGCTCCTTTATCTGATTCTTTACAATCACAATATAATACTAAGTCTATTAGATTAAGGAAAAACGACGTTGTAAAAATCCTTCATGGCGAATACAAAAATCTTGATGGAAAAATAACACATGTTTATATTAATGAAGGTATGATTTCTGTAGATGGCATTACAAGAGAAAAACTTGCAGGTGGAACTACTCCTGTGAAGATACACGCTTCCAATGTCATTGTTACTTCATTGGATCTAAAGGATTCTAAAAGAAAAACAAAATTAGAAAAGGTGGAATAGATGGGGAAAAAAGCAGGTTCTAAAATATTAAAACGTACAATGTCTCCAAGTTTCTGGCAAATTGAGAGAAAAAATAAACGATTTGTTACTAAACCTAGTTCCGGTTCTCATCCATCCAAACTAAGTATTCCTATTACTGTATTGATTCGTGATATTCTTAAACTAACTAAGACATATTCCGAAACTAAAATTATTATTCGAGATGGACATGTAAAAGTTGATTCTCGTGTACGAAAAGATCCAAATTATCCTGTTGGACTCATGGACGTTGTTGAAATCACAAAGACTGATTCAGTTTATAGATTAGTCCCTTCTAAAAAAATGCTTTCTCCTATTGTAATCCCTGCCACTGAAAAAGACATTAAATTATGTAAAGTAATCAATAAGATTTCTGTCGATAAGTCTACCTTTCAATATTCATTCCATGATGGACGTACAATGAATCTTGATTCTTCTACTAATGTTCCTGTTGGATCAACTTTTAAAATTCAATTACCATCACAAAAAGTTGAAAAAATTATTGAATTAAAAACCAATAGTCTTGTTGTTTTAATTGGTGGCCAACATAAAGGATTAATTGGAACAATCAAAGATATCAAAGAACCCTCATTTTCTCGACCGCGAATGCTTGATATTATTGCCGACAATCGAACTCTAGAAGTCAAACAGGAACTTGTTATGGCAATTGGTGAAAAAACTTCTGAAATAACCATACAGGGAGCTGAATAATATGTCTAATCAGATTAACCAAGTAAAACTTAGTAAATTAGTGATCAATATCGGCGTCGGTAAATCTGGAGAACCCCTAGAACAAGCTAAAAGAATTATTTTAGAAATTTGTGATCAAACCCCTGTTACTACTTATGCTAAAAAATCTTATCGAGAACTTGGCGTTCAAAAAAACTCTCCTATTGGTGTAAAAACCACTCTCAGAAAAGAAATTGCTGAAGAAACTTTAAAGAAATTACTTGTTGCACGCAGTAATAAAGTTTCTAAACGTTCTTTTGACCTAACTGGAAACTTTTCATTCGGTGTTAAAGAACATATAGAAATTCCAGGTACAAAATATGACCCACAATTAGGAATATGGGGGATGGATGTATGTGTATCTTTAGAAAAAATTGGCTATGGTGTAAAAAGAAGACAAATCAAACCTAGTACTGTTGGAATAAAACAACAAGTTAGTCGAGAGGAAGCCATTAATTTTGCCAAAGAAAATTATGGAATTATTGTGGAGGAATAAATATGGCGATAAAAATTAAACAACGATTCTCTACTTGGCGCCATAAAGATGGATCCGTTAGAAAGTTTGGTAAAGGAGCTCGTACATGTGTTCGTTGTGGTAGATATTCAGGAATAATTCAAAAATACGGTCTTAATCTCTGTAGACAATGTTTTAGAGAACAAGCTGCTAAAATAGGATTTCGTAAATACGATTAGGTGATATGAATGCCGGCTCAAAATACCCTTGCTAATCTCTTTTCAAACCTTCAGAATGCTGAATTAAGAAATAAACATGAATGTTTAGTCATTCCTTCTTCCAAATTAATTATTGACACATTGAATGCTATGAAAGAAAATAATTATGTTGGTGAATTTGAAGTGATTGATGATAAGTTAGGAGGTAAAGTTAGAATACAATTACTTGGTAAAATTAATAGATGTGGTATAGTTTCTCCACGTTTTTCTGTTTCTAAATCTGATTATTCTCTTTGGGAAAGACGTTTTCTACCTGCCGTAGGAATTGGAATTCTCCTTGTCTCTACATCTAAAGGAGTTATGACACACGTAGATGCCGAAAAATTAAATGAAGGAGGACGGTTATTAGGATATGTCTACTGATCGCAATTCATTAATTCGGGAAATCCCTCTACCTGATGGAGTTAGTGCCCAATTTGTAGATGATTTACTTACTATTACTGGTCCATTGGGATCCACTTCTAAAGATTTTCGATTAATTCGTGCTAATCTCAAAATTGACTCAAATAAAATTATTATCGAATCTCTTGGTTCAAGAAAGAAACAACGCGCTACTTTTGGTACTACTGTAGCCCATATCAATAATTTGATTATTGGCGTAACCGAAGGTTACACCTATAAACTTAAAACTGCATTTGCACACTTTCCACTGACTGTAAAAACTGAATCTGACAAGATAGTTGTTGAAAACTTTTATGGAGAACGTGGTAATCGTATTGCAAAAATTATTGGAAATTCTGATGTATCAGTCAAAGGCGACGATATTATTATTTCTGGAATTAATGTCGAAGAAGTTTCTCAAACTGCAGCTAATCTTGAACAATCTACTCGTATAAAAAATAAAGATTTACGTGTTTATTTAGATGGAATCTATCTATATGAAAAGGGACGTGGTAAAGAATGAGTCAAGACAACAACGATACTTCTGACGTAAAATCTGTTTCGCCAACAGATTCTACATCTAAGACTAAACCTAAAGCTGCTCCAAAGAAAGCCACATCTAAACCTAAAGCTGCTCCAAAGAAAGCCACATCTAAACCTAAAGCTGCTCCAAAGAAAGCCACATCTAAACCTAAAGCTGCTCCAAAGAAAGCCACTATGAAACCAAAGAATCTTAAAACAGAAAAATCCGTTAAATCTAAATCTGATTATCTTTCATTACGTACACAAATTAATAAAAAAAGACCTGCTTTTCGAGCACAAGAATCTTGGAGATATAAGAGAATTGATTCTCGTTGGCGAAAACCTAAGGGCTTTGACAGCTTCATGCGAATTCAAAAGAAAAGTTGGCCTGCAATAGTTAAAATTGGTTATAGAGGACCTAAAGCAGTTCGTGGATTACATCCATCTGGCTATAACGATGTTTTGATATACAATATTGATTCTCTAAAAACTCTGGATCCTTCAGTTGATGCCATTAGACTATCTGCAAAAATTGGAAAAAGATATAGATTATTAATCATTAATGAAGCAGATAAACTTGGATTCAAGGTATTAAATAAGGGTAATCTAAATAGGAATAAGTAAAAATGACTAATCTGAAAACTAAAAAAGAACTTGCAGCACGCGTTTTTGGCGTTGGTAAAAATCGCCTCAAACTCAACACAGAGCAACTTGAAAAACTAGACGACGCAATCACACGTGGCAGTATTCGTAGTCTTAAGAAAGATGACGTCGTTACACTTCCTAAAAAACAAGGTGTCTCTCGTGGTCGTCATAGACAACAAAAGAAGAAACAAAAACGTGGACGAACACAAGGTTCTAAAGAAGGAGCAAAATATTCTCGTTTATCTAAAAAAAGTCGTTGGATGATAAAAGTCCGTGCTCAACGAAGACGATTAAAAATTTCAAAGGATAGACAAGAAATTTCTAATGCATCATTTTGGGAATTATATAAAATGTCAAGCTCGGGCGGTATACGTTCAGTCAAACATCTTAATGAATTAATAGCACAGCGAAAGGGTGAAAATTAATTTGGCACGTAATACACATGTTCCTATATTCAAACGAAGACGAACAGGTAAAACTGATTATTCAAAACGTAAATCTATGATTATTTCACGTTCTGTTATTCTTTCCATTCGTATCAGTAATAAACACTCGACATTTCAATTTATAGAACCAAAAATTGTAGGCGATGCGATTAAAAGTTCTGGTCATTCCAGTCAAATAAATAAACTTGGTTGGAAAGGTTCAGGTAAAAGCCTTCATGGGTTATACCTTACTGGTTATCTTGCTGGCAAAAAGGCAAAATCTGCTGGACTTGATAAAGCTATTTTGTATATTGGAAGACGTGAATTCCATTCAGGTTTAAAAATAGTATGTGCATTAAAGGGTGTAATTGACGCAGGAATCAGTATTCCTGTAGATAAAGATATATTACCTGATGACGAAAAATTCAAAACTGATACCGTACAAAAAATAATCGACGAAATAAATTCTAAATATGGTTGATAATTATGAGTGAACAAGAAGTAAAAAATAACAATAAAAATACTAAAGAAGGTAATTCTGCCGCACCATCTAATAGTGATTCTCGTGGCAGTGATTCTCGTGGCAGTGATTCTCGTGGCAGTGATTCTCGTGGCAGTGATTCTCGTGGCAGTGGTTATCGTGGAAACCGCGATCGTAGAAATGACCGTAGACGTGAACGTAAACCTGAACCTGAAGTAATATGGACTCCTCGTACTCGTTTAGGCACACTTGTACAATCTGGTTCTGTTCAATCTCTAGATACAATCTTTCAAAATGGATGGAAAATTAAAGAATATGAAATCGTTAACAAGTTACTTCCTGATATCAAATCCTTTGTTGTCCATGTTGGCGTTGTTCAAAAACAAACTGATGCAGGCGAATCAACAAGATTCAAATCTGTCGTTGCCGTTGGAGATGAAAATGGTTGGTTTGGAATTGGCACTGGTAAGAAACCTCAAATGAAAAATGCTATTGATAGCGCAACTCAAAATGCATTACTCAATATTATTCCCGTTAAATTAGGTTGTGGAAGTTGGGAATGTCGGTGTGGAACAAATCATTCAATCCCTCATCGTACTGTTGGTAGAGGTGGAAGTGTTAAAATTGAATTAATTCCTGGTCCAAAAGGTCTTGGATTAGTTGCTGGAGAAACTATACGTAATTTACTTGCATTAGCTGGAGTAAAAGATGTCTGGTCTAAAAGTTTCGGATCAACTAGTACAATGCCTTCTGTTGCTAATGCCGTTTATGATTCAATTAGGCAACTCCATGGTATGAGTCTACAGTGATTTATGATGTCGGCATTTATAGTTGTTAATCTTCGTGGTACAGTAAACCAAAATCGTACTGTAAAAACCACTTTGGAACATCTACATCTTGGATCACGTTTTCGCGCTACAATAATTCCTGACAATCAAATTTCTAAGGGAATGTTACAAACTGTAAAGAATCATGTAGCCTGGATTGATGCGGATTCTTCAACAATTGAATCAATTATAACTAGTCGTGGAGAAAAATCTAATTCTGTTAAATATAGTTCTGAACTTGCACAAAAGGATGGCTATCCTACAATTGCAGAATTGGCTAAAGCACTAAGTGAAAACAAAATTAATCTCTCATCCTTATCTAATCTTAAACCTTCATTTCGTTTATCTCCCCCTAAGGGCGGCTTTAGAAAATCAACCCGAAGAATGTATTCTCAAGGAGGTACATTGGGTTATAATCCTGACCTCTCTAAATTAATCTCAAATATGGTATAAGGTGATAATTGTGGGAACAAGACATAGAAAAATTAGAAAATTACGCGGTTCACGCTCACATGGCTGGGGCCAAGTCAAAGGCCACAGATCTCATCCTGGCGGAAGAGGCCAGGCAGGTTTAATGAAATACAAATGGAGTTGGACTGTAAAGTATGACCCTGATCATTTCACAAAACCATCTTTAAATCCACCTAATCGTACAATTGTAAAAAAATGGATTAATGTAGGGGATTTAGACGGCCTGTTCTTACATTCTAAAGGTACTGATCCTATAGATTTAGACAAACTTGGTTATGAAAAATTGCTTGGGTCTGGTTCAGTTAAAGGTTCTTATGAACTACTTATTAATTCCTTTACTAAACAAGCTCAATCTAAAATCGAGAAAGCTGGCGGAAAAATCTCTTCGAGGTCATAATAATTGGGAGTTGTTACTGATTTTGTTCGACAAGTTGCTTCAATTCTACCTGAAGTAGAAAAACCTAAAATTAAACCATCTCTTACAAACCGATTGCTTTGGACTGCAGTAGCAGTTGCCACTTATCTTATAATGGCTCAAATACCTCTATACGGAGTTGCATCAGGTGCACAAGATCAAATGTCATATACTGCAATTATATTCGCATCTTCTCAAGGGACTTTAATGACTCTTGGTATTGGTCCTATTGTAACTGCAGGCCTAATTTTACAATTACTAAAAGGTGCTGAAATCATCAAATTAGATTTTAAGAAACCTGACGACCGAGCTTTATTCTCTGCAGGTACTAAGATTCTTGCTCTTATTGTAACCTTTGCCGAAGCTGTAGCTTTTATGGTTGGCGGTTCATTTGGCCAAAACCTACCTTTTCCTACAGCTGTTACAATTATTGCTCAAATTATGTTTGGCGGACTTATTGTAATTCTCTTAGATGAATTGATTCAAAAAGGATGGGGACTTGGAAGTGGCATCAGTCTATTCATTGCAGCTGGTGTTTCTCAACAAATATTTTGGAGTGTATTTGCATTAATTCCTGCTGGCAGTAGTTATTTCGGTATTATTCCTCATGCTATCTCTACACTTATTACTAGTTCACCAGAAAGTATTTTCCTACGCCCTGGTGGATTACCTAGTTTACTTATTCTAATTTTGACTATTGCGGTAATTGGCTTAATTGTGTATGCTGAAGGTATAAGAATTGAAATACCTATTACTTCCACTCGTTATCGAGGTTTCCAGGGAACTTATCCAATTAAGTTGTTATATGTATCTGTATTGCCCGTTATTCTTACCGGTGCACTATTGGCCAATCTTACTTTCTTTTCACAAATTGTATGGTCTAGATTTAATCCTACAAACAGTAATACTATTCTAAATCTATTTGCACAGTTTAATACTGCTGATCCTGCAGCTGGTCCAATAGGTGGATTTGCCTATTTTGTTTCACCTCCTCGAGGTATTGAAGTACTATCTGTAGAACCATTACGAGCACTAACTTATGTTTTATTCTATGTAGTAATGTGTACTATCTTTGCCCGTGTTTGGGTAGAAATTGGCGGACTAGGTTCAAAAGCTGTAGCAGGTAAATTACTTGGAGCAAATGTTCAAGTTCCTGGATTTCGTCGTTCAGAAGGCTCACTTGAAGTACTTCTTGATAGATATATTCCTGTTATCACTATTATTGGAGGAATACTTATGGGACTATTAGCTTCTGTGTCTGACATCTTAGGTGTATTTGGAGGAGGAACTGGTATTTTGCTTATGGTAAGTATTTTCATTAATTATTATCAACTTTTGATGAAAGAAAGATTAGAAACAATGATGCCTGGACTAGCTAGTTTCTTGGGTAAGGATTAATCACATGTCAAATACTAAACGTGTTGTAATTGTTGGCATTGCTGGAGTTGGAAAATCTACTGTAGTGAATGAAGTATTATCTATTCTTGAAACAAAGGATATTAAAGTTGATAATCTTACTTTTGGAACAATAATGTTCGAAGAGGCCCAAAAACTTGGAATCTCTGATCGTGATGAAATGCGAACTTTATCTACTGATAAACAACAAGAGTTACAAATCAATGCAGCAAAATCTATAGCAAATATTGAATCTGATATTGTAATCATTGATACTCATCTATTCATCAAAACTACATCTGGCTATATGCCTGGATTACCAATCTCTATTTTAGAATCACTTCTTCCAACTAATCTTATCTTGGTGGAGGCCTTACCACAAGACGTTCTTGATCGTCGTTCTAATGACCCTACTAGAAATAGAGATGCTACTACTATCGAATCTATTGAACTTGATAATCAAATCGCACGCAGTATGCTATCATCTGCCGGTGTACTCACTGGTGCTTCATTACTAGTAGTTCTCAATTCCGATGGAAAATCTAAAGAAGCAGCCGAATCAATTATTAATTCTTTAGATTTAGATTAGAGTTTTCTTTATGAAAGGAATTATTTTATCTGGAATGCCTGCTGTTGGGAAAACAACTGTAGCTCATTCACTTTGTAAAGAATTTAACATAAAATATTATTCTGGAGGAGATATGCTTAAAGAAATTGCTCAAGAAAAAGGTTTTGCAATTTCTGGTCTTGACTGGTGGGATAATGAAGATGGAATGAAATTTCTTTCTAATCGAATGCAAGATTCTTCATTTGATAAACTTGTTGATCAACGTTTAATTGATTTATTAAATAAAGGTGACGTAGTACTAACAAGTTATACTCTTCCTTGGCTAACTTCTAATGGAATCTCTATATGGCTTGAAGCTTCTAAAGCAAATCGTTCACTTCGTCTCGGTTCTCGAGATACAGTTTCGATTGAGGAATCTACTAAAGTCGTTAATGAGCGTGATACAAAAAACCAACAAATCTATGAAAAATTGTATAGTATGAAATTAGGTACTGATTTATCAGTTTTTGATATTATTATTGATACAAACGATATGGATATTAATCAAGTTTGTAAATCAGTTATTGATTCGATAAATGAGTCACTCTAAACCAAACAATAAAGAACAAATCATTCTCGACGAAGAACCTGATATCCCTGATTCTGGTTCATATCCTGATAAACGCTCTATCGACGATTTAATCGATAATTGTATCATTTTTATAGATAAACAATCAGGTCCAACTAGTCATCAAGTCGTATCTTGGGTAAAATCAATGTTAAATTATAATAAAGCTGGACATAGTGGAACATTAGATCCTATGGTTACTGGATTGTTACCAATTAGTCTTGGTAATGCAACAAAGGCTTTACCTATCTTATTATATGGACCTAAAGAATATGTTGCCGTCCTTCGTTTACATAATAGTGTAAATCAAACTAAACTTTATGATTGTATCAATCAATTCAAAGGACCTATTTATCAAAGACCTCCTCAACGTTCAGCAGTAAAACGACAAACTAGAATCCGAAATATATACGATATTTCTGTTTTAGATGATAATAGTCGACTCTTATGTCTTCGTATACTCTGTGAAGCAGGTACGTATATTCGTAAATTAGTATATGATATTGGAGAAATTATGCAATGCGGCGCTACCATGGTCGAATTGCGACGTACTAAAGTCATGCATATTAATGAAGAAAGCAACTTTGTCCGTTTACATGAATTGAGCGATGCGATATACAGATTGAAAGAAGAAAACGACGAAACTCGATTTCGTGAATTAGTACGTCCTGTTGAATTTATTACTGAACCCTTGAAATCTATTACTGTACGTTGTTCTGCAATTGATTCTTTATGCCATGGAGCACAACTGGCTATTCCCGGAATTTTAAAATTATCTAAAGAAATCTCCTTAAGTGAGAATATTGCTATTCTGTCTCAAAAAGGAGAATTAATTGCTTTGGCAGAATCTCTTATGACTACTGATGAAATTACTAAAAATAAGAAAGGTATTGCCTGTAAAACTAAAAGAGTAATCATGAAACCTGGTACTTATCCTAAACTTTGGACAAAATCAGAGTCTCAAGATTAGTCTATACACAAAAGATTTTATCTTTTGATGTGTTTGTTCGAATCATAGCCGAGGTAGTCTAGATCTATGGACAATCTGGTAAGGCGCAAGCCTGGAATATTTCAGTCAGCTTGTGACTCGCAAGGGTCTCGTGGGTTCAAATCCCACTCTCGGCGTTTATATTTTTGTAATTTTTTTAATATCTAAATCAAAACTTTTTTGTAGATTATCAGGAACTGTTTGCAATTCTCTTATTTCTGCTTCATTTTCTTTTCCCCAAACTATTTGCAAAATTTGTAATTCATTTATTTTATTTGTAGAATCTAATGCAATTGATACATTGTAAGTATTGGATTCTTCCTCTGAATATATCTTTGTTAGTTTCTTTTTTTTATCAACATAGATTAGTTCATATCCAATTAAGGATGCTTCTAAAAGATTTACTAATTTTCCTTCGTACATTCACATTAGATTAATTATTCATGTTATTTGTAGTTATTACCCAAATCTTTCCATTTACCTACTAATTATTATTCGTTTATTGTCGAAAAAATCAAAAACGTTAAAAAGCATTTCTTGGAAAACCGGTTTCACTGATCAATAATATGACTCACATGATTAAATGTCTTACAAAAGAGGGAGAAATACTCAAAGATGTGAATATTGACCTTTCTGAATCAGAACTCATCAAAGCTTATCAAACTATGGTTCTAACACGAACTCTTGATACAAAAATGGTTGCTCTTCAAAGACAAGGTCGTATTGGTTTCTATTTACCATCATATGGCGAAGAAGCTTGTTCAGTAGGAAGTGCACTTGGCGTTTCAAATAACGATTGGTTCTTTCCTGCCTATAGAGAACAGGGTGCTATGCTTCTCAAAGGTGTTACTCTAAATTTCATAATTTCGCATTTACGTGGAAGTGCAGAAGATGAACATAAAGGAAGATCTCTTCCAGGTTTATTTGGTTGTAGTTCCAAACGATTTGTTCCTCCATCTGCACCCGTAGGAACACAAATTTCTCATGCAGTGGGTACTGCATTTGCTTCAAAACTTCTTGATGATAACGTCGCCACTATTGTTTATTTCGGAGATGGCGCAACATCATCTAATGATTTTCATTCTGGACTTAATTTTGCTGGTGTTTATAAAACCCCTACAGTTTTCTTTTGTAAAAACAATCAATGGGCTATCTCTACAAATATTTCAAATCAAACTGCTTCTAATGGAATTGCAATTAAAGCCAAAGCCTATGGTTTCGATGGTGTTGTTGTTGATGGTAACGATATTCTTGCTGTCTATATGGCTACCAAGTCTGCTATGGAAAAAGCTCGTGCAGGAAAAGGCCCTACTCTTATCGAAGCGAAAACCTATCGACTTTCTTCTCATTCTACTTCTGACGATGGTTCACGATACCAAGATCAAACCGAGTACGATGACTGGCTGTCTCAAGATCCAATTGCCCGATTTCGTAAATACCTCGAAAATTCTGGTATATGGAATCGTGATCTTGAACAAGAAATTCAACAAAAAACCGAGCGCCAGATTACTGAAGCAATTACTCAGGCAGAATCTTCTCCTATGCCTAGCTTAGATTCCTTAATTACAGATGTTTATTCAGAGATTCCTGATTCTCTAAAAGATGATTTTCAATCTCTAAAAGATTCTAAAAATTAGATTATAATCCAGATATTTCTTGACGTGCACTATTAGTTTTTTTCCATTCGTTGTATTCTTTTTGTCTATCTATAACTCGATTTTTTACAATTAATCCTATAACGATTAACGCAACTGCTATTCCAATTATGAACGAAGAATCTTCTAGTATTGATTTATTTGATACTAATATTCTAAATTGAGTATCGAGTGGCGGACCTGACTCTCGTGTTACATCTATCTTTACATCGTATATTCCTTCATTCTTCAAATTATATTTGATTGAAAAATCCCCTTCTATGATCTCATTTCCTGGAACTTCTATTATATCCGATACTCTTCCACTGTCCTCAAAAAATGTAATTACAACTTGTATGTTTTCTAATCCTATATCCGTAACTGCGTCTTGTACACTGAAACTTAGATAGAAATCTTCATCTTCTACTACAAATGCTGGATCAGTAATGAATTGAAAAATCACTCCATTTACTTCTATCTCTGAACCACCTAGTATATGTCCTTCTGTTTGAGGTACCAATAATATCAAAAGTAAAAACATGAAAAATATTCTCATTACAAGTAATATGATGACTTCAAGAGTTTAAATGTAATGCTACTTAACACCATTTTAATGATGGATGCTGGCTTCATCATCACTGGTGAATATATTTCTTGGAAATCGAAGTAGTTTTCTTTTCGATTGGCATTATTACAATTATTGGTTATGTAGCTTCTAACATTTTCGATAGGACTGGAATTCCTGATACACCTTTCTTGATACTATTAGGTTTTATTGGCGCAACTGCACTTTCAAGAACTGCTTCAGGTTTTGACCAAACTAGTCTCGATTCTGCCGCTCCTTATCTTGCTGGACTTGCTATTGCTGTAATATTATTTAACGGTGGTATGTATCTAAAAATCCGTCAGGTAATTGAAGAAACACCGCGTGGTTTTTTCGTAACAGCTACAAGCGTCATAATCACCATTATAACACTTACTGCTGTAGGCTATTTCATTAACGAATACATACTTGATAATGCTTGGGGCAGAGGACCCAATGCTATATTTGCATCATTATTTTTCG
>JAKUSK010000060.1 GCA_022449325.1 Nitrososphaerales archaeon
CTCGACCGTTCTGAACCTTTTTGTTTGCAAGTTTTCTAACTCTTTTGAATATTTGCAACATCATATCTTCATCAACATCATTGTTATCTAGAATAATAAAATTACCCTTGAAGAAGTTACTGAACTTACCGATGTTGTTCTGCACCGCTTTCCAACTGTTCGTGACGATTGATGTGGGTACACTACGAGCACGTTTTGCATTTCTCTCAAGTGCAACGTCTAGTGATGTGTTTACAAAGATCATGTGCGTGTCATATCCAAGACCCTCTAACTCACGAGCCTGTTTTGCAATCTTGTCGTACTCTCGACCAGTTCCGTCAATGATCAGACCCAACCGACCCTCGACATAGTTCGCCTTTCTCTTTGCGGTGAGTTCTTTTGCACGACCTCTTGCAACATCTCTGGGTTCTTCTTCCTCTGGAGGCATCTTCAAAGACAGCCCTGCATCTTTGAGAAGTTTCTCAAATGCATCGTCACTGTTCACAACCTTCATACCCAGGCCACCAGTGGTTCGTTTTACAACATAAGACTTACCACTGCCTGGCCCGCCTGCAAGGAAAAATGCTTTTAGTATGTTAGGATCGTAGACCCCCTCTTGCAAATCTTGGAATGTTTTCATTTTGTCCTTCTATAGATTTTTCTTGTTCAATCAGTTTCAACAAGTATTTATCATCCTGTGTCATTGGTTCAATTCTTCTCTCTTGTGTTAGAAAATTCATTTTTTCTAATCTTCTTTTTCTCTTAATAGTCATAACTGTACCTCTCATTAAAATTTAACATGATGTGAGTTTCTATAGATTATGTCCTCCTTTAATGTGCTGTTGGTGATGAATCTTTGATTAGTGATAAAATGGTTTCGTACTTTTTATTTGGAATATCGAAAATATGTCGAGCCTTTGCAATTAGAAACTTTCCACTATATAGGGAATTTATGTCTTCATCACCATGATCCCTACCTATTACCTGTCTATTAAAAATTACAGGATTACCAACTCTTATTGCTGAGTGTCCGTTGGTTCTTACCACAACCTCAGAGGTAGTATCTAACTCTGCATATTTTGCTTGTCTGTCTAGGAATGTTGATTTTATTTGATTTGGATTGTACAACATCTCTTTATTTTTAGAATAGGATTGTGCGTCCATAGCATTATAAGAGGATGTTGGATGAAGATGTAATGATGCATCTGAATAATCTGATATTCTTTTTTGTGTGCCAGGAATATTTGTATCCACATACACTGGATTATTTTCTGATATATCATCACTAATTCTGTCATACTTATCAAAATCATCAAAGTAGTTATATGTTACTGTTTCGTATGATTTAGTAAAAATGTTATACTCTATCATTTTTGAACCCAACATACCCTCTGAAATGTTGGCCATCATGTTATTTTGGGATGAGACTGACATACTAATAATTCTTTTCATTTCCTCATCAAAATCATTGAGTTTGGACAATCCTGCTCCAGATAATAATATTGCATCTCCACTATGAAATTCTTGTACTGTATTGGACTTGTACATACTGATTAAGTTTTCAAAATGCACTCCGTCCAAAGATTCAAAAAACATAAAAAACGGAGCACCTTTATTACCCTCTGGAATTGATTCTGTTGCAAGTCTTTCAATCACAATGTCTGGATGGGAATTAGGAAAAACAAATTTTCTTATTCCTACGGTTTTATCAATAAAAACTTTTGATGGATCGTACCCAAGAATTTCACTGTCTGTTAATATACTTTTTACAATATTAGATATGGTATCTGTATAGCTACCTGACACCACTGTACGCATCCCTTGTAAAAATTCTAAGGACACAAGATTCAAAGTAAAAACTTCTGTCCCTCTGGTGAACTCACTTCTACCAGAAATTTCATAGACTACAAATTGTTTTGTTATTGAAAGTTCTTCAAGACCAGCTGTCTTAATTTTAATATCTATAATCTCTTGACCTAATATTGGTAAATTTGACAGTATATTATTATCGTCAACAATTGTTAGTTTAGCTGTAACCGCATTATTATAGATACTCTCATACATATCCAATTGGTACTGTCCAGTTCCAGTGAGATTTTCTGTAGCACCTGTTTTCGATGAAGTTATTGTAAGTCTCTCAATTAAAAACTCACCAACGTATTGCATACCGTTAGACATTAGAAATTAGACGCACCTATTAAAGATTTAAACTCACTTACCACTTGTCGTACATACTCAGTTTTAAGTAATCTTATTTTTGACTTCTCGTCATTTAGTTCTAGTTCATATTCATAATTTGTTACAGGTGTTGCATCAGTATAAGCATCAGAATCCACATCATTCTCTATCCATATTTTAGTCGTAGTATCACCAGAACTTTGTGCAATTTCGTAATGATGTATTGCGTTAATATTGGAATACTTTTCTGTAACATACTGATTAAATTGACCCATATGCATTGGCCACTGATGATATACATCGGTAATGTCATTAACCATTAGAACAACCCAATGTAACTCTGGATCATTATATAGTTTTGCTGCAAGCATCTCAGGGGTTTCACCCTCCTTTACTTGGTAGGTATCGAAAACTAAAACATTAGTTTTTACCTTTGATCTAAGTGCAACCCTTCTTAAAATATTGGTAACAGTTTTAAATTCATAGTCACCAATGGAATCATATGGCATTACTGGAAAGGAACTAAAATACATACTAGTAACCCTCGTAAACTCTTTCTTTGGTAATGAGTTCCAACTCTTTAAAATTTAATGTCATAGTTGTTTCTACTGGTGGTGTACCATCTCCAGCATCGGGGAATGTTCTATACCTATCTCCACCGTAGGTTACATTCATAGACTCTAAAACACAGGTTGATATTTTATGTAGAAAATCGTTATCCCTGTTCATGTACATATATCTTATATCAAATGTATTAGGGACAATCATTCCTCTACCAGCTGTTCCTTCTCTTACTTCTGGTAACATATTTGCTTTAAATGTAAAAACAATCTTTCTTATTTCTTCTGCTTCTTGTTCACTTTTGGGAATCATTTTAAACGTGTATTGAAATCCTCTTTTCGGTAAACCTTTAAACGCCAACTCCATTCGGTCTGCAATAATTTGACCTGTGGCCATGCCCGCAACTTCTTCTAAACCTTGTGTGCCAGGAATGATACTACCTATCGCTCCAAGTATTTGTCTTGCTGCAACATTTTTAAGTTCGTCAGGTACGGTATCAAGAAATGACCTAGCACCAGCAGCCAACTTACCTGTCCTGTTGAACTCTTTTATTGCAGCGCCCGCACCAACAGAGAACGCACCAATTTCTGTATCTACATAATTTGCAGCATAACTAACATTAACAGAGGGTGGCATATACATTGCGATTGCGGTTTCTAATCTTGTGGTTGGTGCTCTCTTAACTCTAACCATTGATTCTGCGATTCCAGAAAATCCTTTCTCTTTGAGCCCTTTCACTATATCGGATCTAGGGACTGTACCAGCCATTATTCCAGCGTTGTCTCCACCAAGTAAAATAGTGCCCCGTTTAAAATCCTCGTTGAGAATATCTCCCAATCCCTCATCATATCTCCTTCCGACATATTCAAAAAGTCCAGACGGATTTAGTTCTCTTATGTATTGTGGTATGGATACTTGTCTTGCTTGTTCTACAACCGCCTGTGTACCATCGCTAAATGCAGATTCTCCTTCCTCACCAAACTTGAGTTTTGCTGGTTCCTGTTTGTTTATGTAAAACAAAATATAATGACCATGATTACCCATAGGATTTTTGGGATCAGATGCTACGTTTAATGGGAACGAAAATATAGGTGTCTTTTCACCAAAGT
>JAKUSK010000061.1 GCA_022449325.1 Nitrososphaerales archaeon
TGATGTCCAATGTCTGGACCTTGTCTGTCCTTCGTGGTTGGATCATGACACGCCCAAAATACATCCAACAACTCTGAATAAGTCACTATACTAGAATCAAAATCTACTTCCACTACTTCAGCATGTCCTGTATCACCAGTACATACTTGTTCATATGTGGGAGAATCCTTCTTTCCACCGGAATAACCTACTGAAGTTGACGACACACCTTTTACTTTCTTAAATCTATCTTGAATATGCCAAAAACAACCAGCTCCAAAGATAGCTTTTTCCATCATGTATCAATATTATTGCATGTTTCCTTCATATAATTTATTCGAAATATTGTAAACTCAATTTTAAAATTATGCAAAAATATAAATGAAGTAATAAGGCAAATCAATCGATAACATATGGGATACAATCCCTCTACTTATGAAAGAGCTCCAACAGAAGACGAAAACACTAATAATGATACACAAAACAACGACGAACCTTCTACAATCTCACCCAAGGTTGTTTTTGCAATAATAGGTTTGTTAATTGGTGTAGCAATTGGTTATGGTATAGCACAAGTACTTACAGGCGACTCTGAACCTGCCACTATCGAAGTACCTGTAGAAGTCTCAAACGATGATGAATTAAATAAATTACAAACAGATTTAGACAAAGCAAATTCCCAAATTCTTTTGCTTGAAGGTAGATTAACTAGCTTTGACGAAATTCAAAGTTTGCTTGCCGAAACCCAAAATGAACTTGAAAATGCAAATCGTGAACTTTTAGAATCTACAAATAAATTTAATAATTATGAACAAACCATTGAAGATTTACAAAATGAAATTGAACTACACATCGATGATCTTGAAATTGCAAACAAAAGAATTAGTAACTTATTAACTGCAGCAGAACCAGAACCAGCAGCGGCAGATCCAGAACCTGCAGCAGAACCAGAACCTGCAGCAGAACCAGAACCCGCAGCAGCAATCGACGAAAAAATTTCCTTAGGTTCAGTCAATTTAGTTTATGGCACATCATTGATTCCTATATCTGATCCAACTCCTGTTGGCGAATCTATCTTAATTGAAACTGAAGCCACAAATATATCAGAGAACCGAATAACTATTTCTTGGATTGCTATTATTACGAATATCGAAACTGGTGAAACTAAAGAAGTATACGTTTTTAATATTCAATTAGATCCAGGATACTCCTTCAAATTAGGCAATACTTGGACACCTGATTCTGCAGGTCAATACAATATTGAAGCATTTGCCGTTGATAATCTAACTGACAAAAACCCAATCTCATCAACTCAAAGTAAAGTTATTACAGTAGCATAAATTATCTAAATATTGATGAATGTAATAACTAAAGAAATCACAATAAAAACCAAACACGAAAATCAGATGATTGATTTATCTGACGATATTAATAAAGAAATTAAATCTTCCGGACTTAAAGATGGAATTGTAACTGTATTTACAAGACATTCAACTGGTGCTATCACAACAATCGAATACGAACCAGGACTCGAAAAGGATTTTCCTGCCATGTTAAAACGCATTGCCCCTGACGATGTTTTCTATGAACATGAAAACACTTGGCACGACGGCAATGGACGCTCACATGTAAAAGCATCATTAATTGGTTCAAGTATTACAGTTCCATTTAAAGATCAAAAACTCTTACTTGGACAATGGCAACATGTAATATTTCTTGAATGTAATATAGAAGGCCGTGACAGACAACTTGTTTTTCAAATGATTGGAAATTAGTAAATTTATTTTTTAATATTCTTTGCTAATTCTTTTGCAGCATTTTCAGGTAATATTTTATTTGTATAAATATTAGATGACATCTCTAATCCTGTTTTTGTTTCTATCCGTGGATATATCTCAATATGCCAATGAATCTGTTTTGAAGTTTTCTTTTCAGGTGAAGAATGTATAATCAAGTTAAATGAAACTACTCCCAAAGTTTTAATTAATGATTCTAAACTTGAATGAATAATCTCAGACAACTCAGATATTCCTTTTTGTGTTGATTTTACAAAACTAACCTCATGTTGACGTGGAAATATCCAATATTCAAAAGGATGTTTAGATGCCCACGGAGCAAATATTAAAAAACTATTGGTCTTCTTTATAATACGCTTACTCGATTCTTCTTCTTTAATAATATCACACATAGGACAAATTCCTTTTTCTCTCATTGGTTTTTTCATAAATTTTGCTTCTGATTCAATAACAGGAGGAACTGTAGGTAAACTTACAACTTCTAAATGAGGATGCTCAACTTTTGAACCTGCTTTAAGTCCATGATTCATATACATTGCTACATAAGAAACATGTTTTTGTGCATACAACCAGCGTGCCTTATCTTGAACTGTTGTTAAAATATTTGTCCATTGTTCACTGTCTATTTCCGATACATTAACTGTATGTTTCTGACTCATTATCACAACATAATGATAACCGATTGCTGGTTCACTGTATTGAGGATAATCTGTAAAAATTTTCTCCTCATCAGGATTGACTATTGCATCTTTATTTAAAATTACTCTAACTGTCCAGTCTTTTACATAATCCTCCGGCTCATCTGCTAATTTTGCTAATGTACCTTCCTTGGAAATCAATACTAGATCTGCAGGGCCAGTTATGTGTTCATTTCCAGGACAATAAGGACAATCTTTCTTATTTACAAGTTTTTTTAGATTACTGATCTTTGTTGATTTCTCATTAGTGAATAATACAAAATCCTCAGAAAAATAGTCTTTACGTACATTTGACAATTATTTCACCAATATTATGATTATCTAATGTTTATCATCCTAGTTATTGGTTTAATTGCTTTGTTTATAATCTCTTCAGGAACCTTTACTTCATAAACTTCCTCGTTTAGAGATTTGTATACTTTTTCTAATGTAATCATTTTCATATATTCACAAACAGCATTCTCCTTAACAGGATGAAATTCCTTTTTTGGATTTTGCTTTCGCAATTGGTGTAAAATTCCTGTTTCTGTTGCTACTACAAATTCATTTGTATCAGATTTATTTGCATAATCTATCATTCCTCCTGTTGATAATATTTTTGTTTTATCACTTTTGATATCTCCTTCCGATAATTGGAATAATATATTCGATACACAACCACATTCTGGATGAACCAAAAAATCTGCATCAGAATAACTATCTCGCATTCCGTTTATCTCATTAGCAGTTAGTTTTGCA
>JAKUSK010000062.1 GCA_022449325.1 Nitrososphaerales archaeon
GGAGAATTACTCTGGACGTTTTATTTAATGCCACCGCAAGATGTAGGAGATCCAGAATGGACTGTAAGAGTAGCCGACAAAGGTTGGATTCAAGGAATAAAAGCTTCAGAGATTCCAGAAGACATATTGAGAAATGATTGGGGAGAATGTCCTGACAATTGTGGATTCGGAAAAGGAGACATGGGAATAGGTTGGGGGCAATGGGCAGTAGATGAAGATAATGGGATTGCGTATTTAGCGACTGGTAATCCGTCGCCTAGCTGGAATGCCACATACAGACCTGGACCAAACGTTTTTAGTAATTCAGTTTTAGCAATCGAGACAAAAACAGGCAATTTACTTTGGTGGCATCAGATTGTAGCACATGATTTAGGGGACTTGGATTGTTCTTGGAATACGGTATTAGCAGATGTAGATGGAGTAAAAACAGTTTTCAAATTATGTAAAGGAGCTTTTCTCTATGCAATGAATGCAGAAACTGGAGAATTATTATGGAGTACAGATTATCATCCGCATGTTAAACGAGGAGAAATAGGTCCAGAACCAAATTTTGATTTCGCTCTAGATCCGTTGAATAAAGATGATATGAATAAACCATGGGTTTCATATCCTGGCAATGAAGCAAATTGGAGAAAAGAATCAGGAGGTGCAGAATCAGATGTTACATTTGCATATGGAAAGATATTTTCTACTACTTATCACAAGTGGTCCTTACAAAAGATTACAGCGGTAGAACCATCCATGAGAGATGCCTGGGGAAGAATTTCAATATATTCAGATAAAGAACTTGCTGCTAATGCTACGGTATGGGCACATGATGCAAAAACTGGAGAAATGATTTGGAAATATGATATAGACAAAGTAGGAATAAGGGGGGGAGTAACTGCGTCTGGAGAAATGATTTGGTTTTGTGATACCGATGGAATGATAAGAGCGTTAGATGAAGAAAATGGAAGGTTGTTGTGGGAAAGATCTCAAGGTCATCAATGTCCAGTACAGCCGTCATTTGGAGCAGATAAGGATGGAAATATCAAGATATTCTCATTGATAGGTTCAGGAGGAATATTAGGTAGATCAGAACCAATACCTGGTGCTTTACTAGCATATGGATTGTCGGGAAATATGGAAACAAATGAAGAGAAGAATGTAGAAGTGACTGTTGAAACAGAAGTAATAACAGAAGAAATTATAAGTCCAGTTTCATATTTGATACTTGGATTTTCATTGATATTGATAATTACGTCGTTATTGATTTTTAGAAAGTCTAGAAGTTAAACAGATTAAGGTCTATCAAATATTCCAAGTTCTTCATATGAGATTACGACACTTCGATCTAGTACACTGAAATCTCCATACTTGTACCATTTTAGTGGAAATACAGTACCTTCTGCAACTACTTCAGTTTCAAAATTCAAAAAGTCCCATCGATCATCAATCATAAGCCATTGCCCGTCAGAGAATTCCCATACAGAAACCGCATTAACTTCCATACTAAATTCGCCAATCAGTTTTCCTTCGCCTTGATTATAGAGACTATGAACTACAGTAGCTTGATCTCCAGTAAATGTAACATCGTAACTAACGATATTGAGTTCAATTGACATGGTATTTCCAAGGATTGTAGAAATCAAAATTCGTATATTGTTATAGCCTTTGTAACTGCCTGCAAAAGCTCCTGCTTGTCCAGTCCATTCAGCATAAGTAGCTCTGTCATTTGAATAATATTTCAGAGTTTCTCGACTATCTCGTGAACTAAATGCTGCATGAAAGTCTTCAATTGTAGTTCTCAGCAACTCTTTTTGCGGATGATCACCGCTGATGACATCTTCAACTTCAACAATTTCAACCTGAACGGGTTCTTCGCCTTCACGAGGTTCTTCTACAACAGCAACTTCAACAACACGAACAGGTTCAGTGACAATTTCATTGTCAGGAAACACTGGAAGGGTAGGATAAGTAATTATACCAACTATTCCAACTATCCCGATAAGGAAGAAGACTGCGGCAATCTTAGTTCGGTCCGATTTAGTTAATGTTGCCATAATTAACCACTAGCGCCAAATTTCCAATTTCCACTTGTAATAAACATGGTAGCAGATATTGCTAGAATAATAAAGGATATTATTATCATAAGATAAGAGAGTGGACTGATTACTGTTTCAGTTCTAATTGTTTCAATTTCTGTAACTACTTCTTGAACTTCAGCTGGAGCAGCAGGGGCTGCAGGATCTGCAGGAGCAACAACTACTTCTTCAGAAATAACAACAGATGATTCATCTCCTAGTCCTAATGCAATCATTGCACCAGGAATTCCTGTTTGTCCCCAAGATGCAATAGACATACCACCGGTGTTTACAAATACTTTCATGTCTCCTTGACTATCTGCACCAATCGTAGCTTGTGTCCATAGACCAATTCCAAATGAACGCTTTGAAAGAATTTCGCCAGTTTCAGAGTTCAATAGATACAGCCAGCCATCGCCAGATGGAACATATACAACTCCACCAGACACAGTTAAACCGCCTCTAAAACCTGCGCCGTCAATGAAGAATCTCCAAAGTTCCTCTCCGGTATCAGTATCTAAAGCATAAATTGATGAATTAGTAGGATGACTTGTTGGAAGCATAACTAATTGATTGCCAAAGTCTTCTGGGTATTCCGGTGAAACAACAGTAACAGGCATATTATAAGATCCTAAGTATAATCTTTCGCCATCGTAGGCCATATCGGCTTCAAGGATACCAGCAAAATTTGAACTAGTGAATGATGTTTCTCCTACATGAGAAGTAGGCCATGCACGCTGTAAATCATCAATATTTTTTGGGTCTGGATAGGACATTCCAGGTTGAGGAAGCCAAGCATCTGGAGGATGATATATCCAAAATGGTTCGCCAGTAGCCGCATCAAGTGCGTACATAAATCCATTCTTACATCCTTTGAATATAGCTTTCTTGCCTTCTACTTCACCAAGAATTGCATTCCAAGCACAATCGTAATCCCACATATCATGAGGTACGGTTTGATACCACCAGACAAACTCGCCAGTTTTTGCATCAAGTGCTACTATAGCACTGCCATAAAGATTAACTCCAGGTCTTCTTAATGCATTAGGATATGGACCACTTTCGCCAGTGCCAAGATAAACAAGACCAGTTTCTTGGTCAATTAAATAATGACCCCAAACAGTA
>JAKUSK010000063.1 GCA_022449325.1 Nitrososphaerales archaeon
CATTCATACCAATTATGTTACTCTCTTCCATACTTTCAATTCCTAATTCTTGTAAATCCTTTAGTAACACTTCAGAAATAGCAGCACCATAAATTTTCGGTGGATCAGATAAATTATTTGTAATTAAACCACCAATTGCATATATCGTTTCACAACCTAGATTCTTTACAAACTTTAATACATCTCTTGATACGTTGAATTGACCTTCAGGAGTTTCAGACTGTACATCTCCTGTAAAAATTAACAAATCATTTTTACCCTTTTTATAATAAAATTCAAATTTTAACGGTTCAATTGTACCATTTTCATTTACAATTGTTTGTGCAGGAAGATGTGAAGAATATACATCTGCAAATTTCTCTGCTCCTATTCCTTTAGCGAAATGATAACTGGCAATCTTACCCACAAAGCCTGAATCAGGTAATCCACAAATCAATATCGGATTCTTTAATTTCTTCTTCGTTTTCGTTATTATTTCGACATCCTTCATGTTATATTCCATAACTCTGAAACAAAAAAACTTGTCTCATGAGCTTCAAATGGCAATATTTACTTATCTATTACTGTATTCTCATATTAGTAATGGTAAAGTCTTATGGCGATTTATCAGTAAAAGATGTAAAAAAAGCAAAAGAAGCGCTTTCCACTGTCATAAAGGAAACTCCATTGGATTATTCTAATACACTTTCTCAAATGACTGATTCACAAGTCTATCTTAAACTAGAAAATCTTCAAAAGACTGGTTCATTTAAAGTTCGTGGCGCATATTGGAAAATGCTTAATGTCGATCGTTCCATTGCAAAAAGTGTTGTAGCCGCCTCTGCCGGTAATCATGCTCAAGGAACTGCATATGCTGCTTCTCACCTTAATATACCCTGTACCATTGTTATGCCAGAAAATGCATCCACTACTAAAGTTGCCGCTACATCTGGCTATGGAGCCTCTATCCTTTTATCAGGTTCAAATTATGACGAATCCTTTGCTGCCGCAGAAGATTTCGCAAAAAAACATTCTGCTACCATGATTCATCCTTTTGATGATCCCTTTGTTATTGCTGGTCAAGGAACTGTAGGTCTCGAAATTATTGAATCATTCAAAGATGTCGATATGATTATTGCAGCTGTCGGAGGAGGAGGTCTAATCAGCGGTCTCTGCGTTGCACTGAAAGAGAAATATCCTCAAATAAAAATTGTAGGTGTACAAGCTTCTAATTCAGCTTCCATGGTAGAGTCTAAAAAAAATCGTAAACTTACTACTATTCCTTCTCATTTTACCATCGCAGATGGAATTGATGTAAAAACTCCTGGTAAACTTACATTTGATATTGTTAAAAAACACGTTGATAAACTGATTACTGTTAGCGACGTAGAAATTGCAGAAGCAATGTTTTTGCTACTTGAACGTGGTCGAATTGTTTCAGAACCTGCTGGAGCTGCTCCTGTCGCAGGTTTACTTTCAGGTAAATTATCTCTAAAAGGAAAGAATGTTGTTCCAATTATCTGTGGAGGTAATGTCGATATGCCTCTAATGAACAAACTTGTCACACGAGGCTTAATCAGTGCTGGTAGAATTGTTCGAATGGTAGTCGGTCTAACTGATAAACCAGGTGCACTCAAAGACGTTCTTGACGTTATCGGTTCTAGAAATGCCAATATCTTAGATGTTCAAGTTGATCGATTCTATAAGAAAATTGGTTTAGGACCTGTTGAAGTTCTGATTAGTATGGAAACTAAAAGTAAAGAACATACTAAAGAGATGCTCAAAACTCTCAAGCAACAAGGATTTACATATCGTTTAATCGAATGATTATATCTCGATTAATTCGCGTGAAACATTTGTTAATATTTCTGGTCTATTCTGGCGTACAATAACATCATCTTCTATTCTTACTCCACCGATTGTTGGTAAATATATTCCCGGTTCTATTGTAAATGCCATACCTTCTTCTAGAATAACATCTGATTTCTTACTAATAGAAGCTCCATCATGAACGTTTAAACCAATACTATGACCTGTTGAATGAATAAACCTTCCCTTGTATTTTGTGGAATCTATATACTCTTCTACTGCATTATGTACATCGCTAGCTTTCACACCTACTCTTACTCTTTTTAATCCTATTTCACTTGCTTTGCGTACAGTTTCATAAATATCTTTAATCTTTTCGTCTGCCTTTCCAAATACTACAGTCCTAGTAATATCAGAACAATATCTGTTGTATCGTGCACCGTAATCACAAAGTACTAATTTATTTTTCTTTAATCTTGCATTTTGTGGCGCATAATGAGGTTCAGCACTATGTTTACCAAAAGCCACAATAGTCTGAAATGATGGACCTGACGCACCCTGTTTCTCTAAATCATGATTGATTATCGACGCTAATTGATTCTCTGTCATATTTTCTTTCAGTGAACTAGTTATTGTCTTGAATGTATTACTTGCAATCTTTGCGCTTTTTCGTAATTCCTTTATCTCTATTTCATCTTTTATACATCTTGCTTCTCCTATAGCCTTGCTTACATTAACCACGTTTTTCACATTTTTCAAAGTCATTCTTATCCAAAGATAATTTGCATACGAAAGTTCATTATAATTAATTCCTAAAACCCTTACTTTCAATAATTTCTTTCTTAATAGCTGTTTATATTCATCATTGGTTCCAAACGTCTCAATTTCAATATATGGTGTATTGAGTGCACTTTGCTCTTCTAATTTTGAAGTTAATAGACATACCTTGCCTGTAGGATATGCAATTATTGAACATCCTTCAAATAGTCCTGATCTAACTCCAGATAAATAAAAAAAAGTTGAATCGAGTTGTCCTTCTATTCCATTTTTAATTAAAATTGCTTCTGGCTTTATCTTTAATGATTTTGTAGAGGCAAAAATTTTCTTTACTCTTGCTTTCATAATGTTATTCATAAAGATCCACTTATGCTCTAAATAATAAACCCTCTTTGTGATATATCCAACTTGCTATTGATATCAATATAACTGAAACAACAACAGTCGATGTTACCGCTAACACCAGATGAAATACGTTTAAATTATTTACCATTACTTCTTGAATAACTAACGTTACATTTAATATAGGAACTAGAAATGGAATAAGCCCAACATCATC
>JAKUSK010000064.1 GCA_022449325.1 Nitrososphaerales archaeon
TATCTTCGTCACCGAGATTTTCATCTATTGGAGTTTCAAGAATTAATGGAAGGTTTTTGATCAACGAATGTTTCACAATCTCCCGGAAACCATCTTCCCCTATGTGTCCATGACCAATGTGTTGATGTCGATCTAATCCATTGCCTAATTCGCCTTTAGAATCGTTCAAATGAACAATTTTCAAATGCTTGAGACCTATTATTTTATCAAAGGTTGTGATAGTATCAAGAGCAGATTTGCGAGAAGACAGGTCATATCCTGCAGCAAAAGCATGACATGTATCAAAACAAAATCCAATACGAGAGTTATCTTTAACATTGTCAAAAATATATTTTAATTCTTCAAATTTGGAGCCAACATTATTTTTTGTTCCGGCGGTGTTTTCTAGAATTATCATAGTTTCATTAGATGTATTAGATAATGCAGTATTACAAGCCTTAACAACTCGTTCTAGTCCTTTTTCTAAACCTGTACCAAGATGACTTCCAATATGAGTGACGACATATTTGATTCCAAGTTTATTACAACGATCTAGTTCTGAACTTAGAGTCTTAATAGACATATCATGAACGTCTTCTTTAGGAGATGATAGATTAGGGAGATAAGGCATATGACAAACAACTGTAGATATATTTTCAGATATTATTTTATTCTTGAAAGTTAAGACGTCAGATTCTTTCAAATCAGAATATTTCCAACCTCGAGGATTACGAGTAAATATTTGAAATGTGTTTAAATCAAGAGCTCGAGCTCTATCAATTGATAAATCTATAGAACCTGCAATAGACACATGAACGCCGAGTTTCATTTATACTAATTTATAATTTCATACCAAAGCTTTCGGCGAAATCTGCGAAATCAGAATGAGAACGTAAATATTCAATTCCTTTGTGACTTAAAATATATCTTTGATTATTGTCAACGGTAATTTGCTCAACAAGTCCAGAATCAACAAGGCGGGTAACAATTTTTGTGGCTCTTCCATATGAAAGATTTGCTTTTTGAATTATTCTAGTAATACCTAAACCGGTTTGTCCTTCGCCACCGTCATTAATCGATGATAAGACGTCCGCCACAATTTTAACTTGAGATCTATATACTGACATTACTTTGTTCTCCCTTGTACGTATTGAAAGTACTTACTGGGGTATAAAGCATTACGAATCCAATTAATTTGACTAAAATAGAAGAAATCATTAACGGGCTTAAACCTGAATAAAATAAGGCAAGCCATCTAATAAATTCACCGGCAGATAATGCAGCAAAACCAAGAAACATATACAAAATCGGGCGCTTTTTTGATTCAAGATAAGATAAAAGAGTCTCAAATGAGCCATAAAGTAGGAAAACAAAGGATATTGACTTTAAAATGGATAAGACAGAAACAGTTGTGAGAAATCCATATGCAATAGAAGCAGCTGAAGCTTTTTGATAAGACTTTATTCCATGACCCAGAGCAAGAATGAAGTAACCTAATAGCTCAAAAGATGCGGCAATAATGAAGAATAAGGATGTAAGAGCTATTGATATGCCAAGAAATTCTAGTCGAAAATTAAATATCAGGTCAGATTGAAAAGTTAACTCATAGAATACAGGAAATATATAGGTAAATGCAGTTAAGAAAAATCCAATAGTCAGGGCGATGAAAGAAATTGTTAGTCTGAGTAGTGTAGGGCTACGTGTATTTCTATAACCTTCGCGCGAGATTCGCATTACGCGATAACCAATAAAAGATCCAATAAGATAAAGTAAACCTTCGATTAATTTATACTCCGAAAAGAGAAAGTAAGACCCAAGCACAATAAGTAATAGTTAAGTAGATTTATATATTTTAAATCAACGAAATGAAAAATAAACAATTAATGAAAACAGACTAATGATAATCAGTAAGGGGGAAGTGATAAATGTGAAGTTATTGCTTTTATAGGCATAAATTATCAGCCAAGGAATATTTTCGGGCATAAAGAGATTGAATCTTTTAGCAATCTCAGGAAGTAAAACTAATAATAATCCAATTAATAAGAAAAAGTAACCAAGATTAGAGATGTTTACAAAATTACTCAATAATCTATACCTAAACATTAATGAAATATATAATCTTTTGTAGGAGATTTACTGGTTTATATATAACAATAATACTTATCTATGAAGTTTTATCCTACATTTCTGTGAGTCGAAGAAGGGAAGACAACTGTTAAACACGACGTATATTATAGCAAGAGACATCTATATGGGAGAAGGAGAAGATTATGGAAGTATGTAATAAATGTGGTTTACCAATGGATTTGTGTGTTTGTCAAGAGCTGGAAAAAGAAGATTCTAGGATTATTGTACGATTAGAAATGAGAAGATTTAGAAAACCAACTACAATAATTGAAGGGTTAGCTTCAAAAAGTACAGATGTTTCAGAGATTGCAAGAAAATTAAAGAATACTTTAGCTTGTGGAGGTTCTGGAAAAGGCAAACTAGTAATACTTCAGGGAGATCATAGAGATGTATTAAAAGCTCATTTAATAAATCTAGGTTTTAGTGAGACTTCCATAGAGGTACAATAAAAAAAGATGTTTCAAAAGATAAAAAAAATCATAGATGAATTAATTCAAATAAATAATTTAAAAACACAAAATAATGTAAGAAATTCAAAAGTAAAGATATGTCCTTCATGTACATCAGAATTAGAACCATTAAATGAGCAATTAGAATGGTTAATGCCGCAAAAATATCTCTGTAAAAAATGTAACTATTTAGGAACAGCTTACTTTGAGCAATAATTTAATAGAGGAATAAACATATTATCGACATGGCAAGACCAACCTGGGACGTATATTTTATGGGGATTGCCCAACAAGTATCAAAACGATCAACATGCGATAGAAAAAATGTTGGGGCAGTAATAGTTAGAGATAAAGTCATATTGTCAACAGGATATAATGGAAGTATACGAGGGGTAAAACATTGTGACGAGATTGGTCATCTTATTGAAAATGGTCATTGTGTAAGAACAGTGCATGCCGAAGTAAATGCAGTAGCACAGTC
>JAKUSK010000065.1 GCA_022449325.1 Nitrososphaerales archaeon
ATTCAATAAAGGTGTTCAAAACTTAAAGAATGCAGTAACAGAAACTAAATTGTAATACGATTATTACAACTATGTTTTGATTTATGAGTAAAACAGTATATCGATGAACAAGATTTACATTTAAAATAATATTCTTTATTCAAATATTTTCCACAATAATCACACATAATTGAACTTTGATCAATCGAAGATGAAATTTGCATAATTATATTTATCCGGGAAAATAGTTATCAGTAAAAGTCAATTATTTCGATTAACTAAGTAAAAAAAATTATAGTGTAATTACACTATCAACTTTATGCGTAAGTTTATCAATTAAACGACGTTCTCTACGTGATATTCCAGTATTATAATCCGTATAAGGAAATTTCGATCTAAAACACGTACCAATAAAAGAAGTTGATTTATCAATTGCTTTCATCAACCAATGCATAGTTCCCATATGAAGATAGAAATTCAATTCGTTGACAAATAATATTTTCGTAGGTCTTTTTCTATATTTATCTAAACATTCAATCAAACTACGCGAATTTTGAACTGATAATTTTATTGCATCTTTAGGATTATTTGCATAGATTCGTGGCCAATGAACTGTTTCAGGTTTAATATAATTAAATTCATCTAAATTATCAATGTATTCAGATAATTGTGCAGCAAACTTGATATTTTTGAACGATGTTTTATCAGGACACATTTCAATTATTGATATTCTATTTCCATAATCATTATCAATAGCATCTTTAATCAGATTTGCTAATAAAGCAGTTCGATTGATAGATGTGTCACTAAGTGTTCCTCCTACAATTAATGTATTTTTTCCTGCATATTGATCAAATCTAGTTTCATCCATGATAATTAATATAGAGTGAGTGAGTATAATATATAATGTGGCCATTATTAGCAGCTTATGGAATTGTTACCATTATGTCGGGAATATTCCTACTACCAATAACAGGAACATTTGGAATGGCAATTGGACTTATTGGAGCACTAATGGTAGTAACTTCGATTTTCGTATCACCGCCAACACCTGAACAACCAGATGATAAATCAAAAAAATATTGTTCCTATTGTATTGCAGAAATAGATAAAAATGAAAAAATTTGTCCGTTGTGCGAAATTGAACAAATATGAATTATTTCAAAATTTGAGATATGGCATTAATTACTGTGCCTTTCTTTATAGTATTATCATATTCTGATAATATAGATTCTAGACCATTCAAGAATCTTCCAACTTCATTATGTCCTATATTTGCCATATGTCCGACTCTAATAGCATTATTTTTCATATCTCCAAAACCACTTGCAACTTCAACATTATAACGAGATTTTAATTCAGATTGAATAGATATTGCTTTACCTTTAGGAACATGAAATCCAGTAACAGTATAAGCTCGATAATTCTCTTCAGCGACAAAATCTAAACCTAGTGATTCAATACCTGCATGAACCGCATTAGCGACTTTTTTATGTCGATTCCATCGATTTTCCAATCCTTCTTCCATAATCATTTCTAGAGCGGTTTTTAATGCAACCATTACTTGAATTGCAGGTGTAGCAACATATGTCTTTGGATTATCCATATGAACTTTCCATTTTTTTAAATTAAGATAATAAGACGGGATAATAGATTTACGATTTTCAAGTATTTCTATTGCATTTTGAGAAAGCATCATTAATCCAGCTCCAGGTACAGAACCAATAGCTTTTTGAGAAGTAGTTAAAACAACATCAGCGCCAAGTTTATCAAAATATAATTCACAGCCTCCTACGCCACAAACTGAATCTACAATTGCCAATGAACCGCTGTCTTTTACAACTTGAACTAAATCAGAGATATTATTCATCACAGTAGAGGATGTATCAACATGGGTGATAAAAACTGCATCATAATTATTTTTATTTAATTCAGATTTTAAAACATCAGGATCAGCGTGACTACCAAAATCAAATGGAATGACATTTGACTTAATACTATAACAATCTAACATTTGTCCAAATCTTTGTGCAAAATATCCAGTATCAAGAATTAATCCAGTATTATTTTGTTCCAATAAACTTAGAACAGTAGCTTCCATTGCAATCGTTCCAGAACCTGTAATTACAAAAGGAGATGCATTCTTAGTAGCAAATAATTTTTTAGATAATTCAAGTAATTCAACAAAGTCTTCAGTAAATTCTTCACTTAGATGACCCATCTGATTATTACTCATTGCATTTCTAACTCTGGAATCTACAATTGTAGGACCAGGAACCATTAGAAATGAATCATATGGATCAATATTATTCTCTTTTGACACAATATTGAGTATTCAAATGTTGTTTAAAAATTATTGTAATGAATAAAATTTATAATAAAAACAGGTAGCTCGGTCAAATGCCTTCTCGTCATAATTCTACGTAACTCTGAGTCCTCATTGCTACCATAAAATATTGTAAGAATATCTCAATTATAAGTTCATATTATCTTTTACATTAATTACTCGATTCGCAATATTCAAAATACGCTCATCATGAGTAGTAATAAAGATAGTTTTTTGATTCATGATAGAATCACCGCGAATTAATGAGAGTATCATTTCTGAAATTATTGGATCTAGACCTTCGGTAGGTTCATCCATTAATAATATAGGCGGATCAGAAACCATACTTCGTGCAATTGATACAATTTCAGCTTCTCCAACACTCAATGTACCTGCTAGACGATCACTTAATGAAATCAAACCCAATTTATCAAGTGTTTCATTTACAGTTGAATTTCGTTTATCTTTATCAATTTCATTAAGCATAAGAGGTAATTCGAGATTTTGTTTAATTGATATTTCGGGAATAAGATTTGTTTTTTGTGGAACTATGCCAAATATATTTGCTCTAAGTGCAGATAATTTATCAGATGGAAGTTTAGTAATATCATATTTATCAATG
>JAKUSK010000066.1 GCA_022449325.1 Nitrososphaerales archaeon
AACATATAGATCTTGTACAATTTTAGTCATAACGACATGTTTTACGTATTGCTCATATATTATTTTTGTTAAAACGTTGAATATCGAAAGAAAAAAAGAGATTATGAATTTCATTGTTAACAATATAATCAACCAATAATTTTGAGCAGGCAGGAGCAAGCATTATTCCTAACCCATTATAACATCCTAAAAAGAAAATATTCTCATCTAATTTACCAAGAACAGGTCTAGAATCTTGACTGGATGTATATAATCCAGACCAATTTTTTTGTGTATGTATTAGATTTTGATTAGGAAAAGAGTCATTTGCTTGTTGAAAGATATTGTCAAGGAATTTTTTATCAGCATGAGATTTGAAATCACGGGGATCATTGTAATATTGTTTAGATCCATCACCAAATAAAAATGATGATGAGGAAATAGGTCTGCCATAAACACCTGATTTCGTTTTATACAGAATCGGTAATGATGAGAAGGAAACGGATGAATTTGAAGTAGACAAAATCGCGGCTTGTGTTGAATATGTATCGAAATTTAGTTTACAATTAAACATATTTGCAATTTGACCAGACCATGCACCACCGGCAATTATTACGTTTTTAGATGTGAAGGTACCCTGATTAGTATGAAATTTGAATAATTCTTGATGTTCTATATTTATAATTTGAACGTTGTAAAGAAATTTAATTTGTTTATGGGAGAGTTGTTTTAAAATTAGTGGAAACAGTTGTTCAATATCGAAATATCCACTGCTATTAGATAAGATAGCAGTTTCATTAGGAGATATAGAAAAAACAGGATATCTATCTTGAAGTTCTTGTGAATCAATTAGTGAATAATCGACATTAGAAGATTTCATAGCATCTAAGAAGCGGGAAAGAGGTTCATGATCAGAGTGTTCATAAAATGCCAGGAGGCCCGAATTATTATAAGATATTTTGGAAGATGAATTGTTGATTATTTCTTCATAGAATTGTAAACTGGTCGAAACTAGGTTTATTTCCTCGTTAAAAGGAAAGAAATGAGAAATTATACCTGCAGATTTCATTGTAGAACCAGAACCAGATAATGGATTATCAACATCTAGAACAATAGAGCTGACACCTAGTTTTTCAAGAAAGTAGGAAGTACTTAGACCAGAGATTCCAGCTCCAAGAATTATGTATTCACTATGCATTAGTATATTATTCGACAGAAAGATTATTTATTAATCTAACATCAATGATATGAGATGGAAATAGTTAATGTTAAAAATCTGAGTAAAGTTTTCGATAAAGAAATAGTAGCTGTCGATAATGTATCATTTCAAGTGAAAAAAGGAGAAATTTTTGGTTTTTTAGGACCAAATGGAGCGGGAAAGACTACAACAATCAAGATTTTGACAACTTTATTGCAACCTACCAAAGGTCAGGTAAACATAGCTACGTTTGATGTTGTAAAAAATCCCGATGAAGTAAGAAGTTCAATAGGAATTGTTCCACAAGCATTAACGTTAGATGATGATCTAAAAGGAATGACAAATTTATTATTATCGGCAAAGCTGTATCATGTTCCTGATAAAATTGCGAAAGAACGTGCTGATGAATTATTAGGATTAGTAGGATTGAAAGACGCAGCAGGGAGAGATGTATCAACATATTCAGGAGGGATGAGAAAAAGATTAGAATTAATTATTGGATTAATACATAATCCAAAAGTGTTATTTTTAGATGAACCAACTCTAGGTTTGGATATTCAAACACGTTCTGTAATTTGGGACTACCTTAAGAAATTGAACAAGGAGAATGGATTAACAATTTTTATTACAACCCATTATTTAGAAGAAGCAGATTTGTTATGCGATAGAATTGCAATTATAGATCAGGGCAAGGTACTAATAGAAGACACGCCATCAAATCTCAAACAGAAATTAGGTGGAGATATAATAGAAATATCGGTAGACAGTCATGTAAAAGCAAAAGATTTGATATCTGAACTGGATTATGTGGAAAAAATCGACGTAGTTGAAGAAAAACTTCGAATTAAGGCTGAAAAAGGAGACGAAGTACTACCGTTGATATTAGAGATTTGTAAAGTGAACAATATCAAAGTAAAAACAGTATCTCTCTCTAGACCATCTTTAGATGAAGTATTTTTAGAATACACAGGAAAATCGATGCGAGATACGGGAACAGGTTTTAGTGACAATTCAGCAATGCAGAGATTGTGGAAGTCGAGATAGATGATTACGGAAACATATGTGCTAGTAAAACGAGAATTAGAAAAATGGTATAAAGTACCTGCATTAATTTTCTCAGCGTTAATCCAACCAATAGTATGGATAACATTGTTTGGAAATTCTTTCAATCCAACCAGATTAATGTCATTTGAAAATCTGACGTTTTCAGAAAATATGCCTCCAGAAGTTAGTGCAGCAATACTTGAATTTTTTGCTAATTCAAGTAATTTAATTCTTGAGCAAACATTTCAGGGTGCGCCAAATTACTTGACGTATCTAACAGGAGGGGTTCTATCGACATTAATTTTATTCTCTTCGGCATTCAGTGGCACTTCAGTAATATGGGACAGAAGATTTGGTTTTCTAGATAAATTGTTAGTAGCGCCAATACCAAGGAGTTCAATTTATTATGCAAAGGTTTTTTCAACAGTTACTAAAGCGTTAATTCAATCTTCACTTGTATTCATCATAGCGTTGTTGATTCCAGGTGGATTAATAGTAGCGAAACTTAGTGTTCCTATAATTTTACTTATGTTTATTTCGCTATTCATGTTGGCGACAGGATTTGCATGTTTATTCACGGCAATAGCTTTGAGAATGAGAAAATGGGAGACATTAATTGCAGTCGCAAATCTAGTTAATCTTCCATTATTATTTGCA
>JAKUSK010000067.1 GCA_022449325.1 Nitrososphaerales archaeon
TATACTTATTTGGTGATGACGCTGGTGACTTTGGTATAGATATTGCTAAGAATTTTAGAAAAGTTAAGGTTCTTGGTGAGTCAAAAGAGTCAAAATCACTGATTGATTTACTAAATAATATTAAGAGTGGTGGTAAGATTGAAGATACAGATCTTACTGAAGAAGATGTTAATGGTATTCTTGATTTCTACGAGAATACTCTTGACTCGACTGGACAAAAAGAATTTAATAAAATGTCGATAACTAAAATCCAATCGACAATGAAAAAATTAGGATTATAGGAGATTAATTATGCCTTTATGGGGAAAATCAACATCCGCTGCTTCCAGACCTAAATTCCTGCCCGATGATTCTAATTCAAACTGGGCACGAGAATTTGCGTTTGCAGACAAGAGGGGATGGGCACTAAAACCTGGCGGAAAGAGTTCAGGAAATGACAACGCAAGTGCAGAAGCTGAAGTTATAGCGACAGTTCGTGGATTATCTGCAACATTAGGAGCCGCAAATATTTTATCAGCAGACTTTGTTGCCGGTGAATATGCAAGAGCTGAAACTTTTGATATTGTATTAACATATGACGAAGCAATTACTGTAACATCAGCTGCATGGTCAGCAGATCAAGTTATATCTAACAAGGTATACTTCGACATAGACAATTATGGGCCAACGGATATGGCCTCTGATGGTGGTTTGAAGATGCAATACTACTCTGGTTCTGGAACTAACACACTGACATTCAGAGGAACTATTCCCAACACTGCTGTTGCTGGTGGTAGATTAGGACATGGTACATATACTATAGGAACTAATGGTTCATCTGCAATGGTTGACGCTAATGGGACAGCTGTACCAGAGGGTGATCTTGCTGGTGGTTCTGCAATTGGTGGGCCAGGTGCTAACGCTGAAATTTTTAGTAATACTGCAGCTAAAACTGGTTCAAGTATAATGACCGAAGAAACTGTATCAGGTTCAAGTAGTGGTTCAGCACAATGTTTGATTGGTGTAACTACAGCGGTTTCATAAAATAAATAATAAATAGATATTGAAAAGATGAAGAGGGTGGATTAACTCCGCCCTCTTTTTTTTACTTTAAAATTCCGAATAAATAACAGGGGAGAAGAAATGGAAGCGATAAAGGAAGCAGTATTCAATGAATATATGCCTTTTATCGTATACGTACTCTTTCGCTCTTTGGTTTTATTTACTGTAGGGTTAGGAAGTGTCTATATCGTGGGGCGAATGTTAGCAGTAGTAAACTCTAACAGAGCACGAAATACGGTAGCGGCTTTAACGATAGCTGGTGGATCTGTATGGACGACAATTATATATGATGCGGCTGTAATAGTACATCCACATGAATATTTTTGGCGACCAATAGTCTACACAGCAATAGGTTGTTTATTATATGTCGTATTAGGTTTTAAACTCGCTGGTCGTTTAGATAGTATGCTAAATGAAAGAATGTCTAAAGAAAGCGATGAAACTAATGATATGGGTAAGCAAAAGCTAGCAAAGAAAGAGGAAGAAAAGAAGAATTTGGAATCAGTTATATCAGATTTTCAAGAGTTTATGAAGAAGATGAAAGACAAATAGGTGATGAAATTGTTTACGAATATTACGAAAGATAATGCAGCTTATTATGCAGCCACAGTGTATGATAATCCACAGTTTGTGAAAGAAGAACAGTTTGCTCGTGATTTTCGTAAGGTTTCGATGATAAAGAAATATATGAACAAGTTCGACAATTCGATTGAGATAAATAATTTAGACCACCTTGTTCACAAGATTGTCAATATTATTGTCTCTTTTCTTAATACCTTTGGAAGAGAGTCAGGGTTGAGGATTATGTTCGCACTTATGGAAGAACGATTTTGGATGAAATTAGTTCCCATAATAGAACATTTAACTTCGCCCGACTCTTATCTCACTGTTGAGGGTATCAATAATCAAACAATAATATTAGAAGCTGTAGAACATGATGAGTTTTTTTCTTCTATTGTCTTTAAGATGAGAGAATACGAAGGATTGTATAGGAGTTAATATATGCCTGCACACACATCTGCACTTGGTAAAAACCTTGTATCAGTTGGAAAGACGGTATTAAAGCTGTTGATATAGCATCAATAATGAGGATTCTAACACTTTTAACAATACCTTTTACGAAATGGTCTGCATTTAAAACTGGTGTTATAGATAAGGATGGTAAAACTCTTAAAAAGAAAAATGATAGAAAAACATCTGATGAAAAGGATAGTTTTACTCTATTCCATAGATTTGTAAGAAACATAAAGCGTATAATTGGTTTTATACCATTTGGAAAAACTATTATAGGTAGTCTTGCAGCTTCTCTATTTCTTATACGTGAATATCAAGAGCATCCATATGAGAATGATGATCGTGCATTATTAGAGAGATTTAACAAATTTTGGGATGAGAATGAAGACTTTATCACAGAACTGTATGAAGTTCATAAAGGTACTTTTGATAATCTATTAACTGAAGCTGCAACAACAACTGCTCAAGTTGCAATTAGTAGATATCCCATTA
>JAKUSK010000068.1 GCA_022449325.1 Nitrososphaerales archaeon
GTTGGATACAAAAGATAAGGACGAAATCATACGATTTTGTAAAGTTATTGCACCAACTTTTGGCGGAATCAATCTTGAAGATATAGAAAGCCCAAAATGTTTTGATATTCTTTCTGAATTGCAACAAACTTTACCTATTCCTGTTTGGCATGATGATCAGCAAGGAACTGCTCTTGTTGTAATTGCAGGAATGATTAATGCTGCTAAATTTGTAAACAAAAAATTTGAAACTCTTAAAATCAGTTTAATTGGAAGTGGCGCAGCTAATGTAGCTTTAGTTCGACTTCTATCTAAAGCAGGTGTTAATATTGAAAATATCGTTGTAGTTGATAGTCGTGGTATACTTAATCTAAATCGCGATGATATAAAGAGTAATCCTGCCAAATGGAATATTGCTAAAACCACAAATAAAGATCAACTTGCTGGCGGTATTAAAGAATCTCTACAGGACATGGATGCCTGTATTGCTCTATCTAAGCCTGGTCCTGGAGTCATTGAAGAATCTTGGATTAAAGGCATGTCTAATAGTCCTATTGTATTTACTTGTGCAAATCCCGTCCCTGAAATATGGCCTTGGGAAGCAAAAAACGCAGGAGCTGCGATAGTTGCTACTGGAAGGTCTGATTTTCCTAATCAAGTTAATAATTCTTTAGGTTTTCCTGGATTGTTTAGAGGTGCACTTGATGTTCGTGCCTTAAAACTTACTGACGGAATGTGCTTAGCTGCTGCATCCGAAATTGCATCCTATGCTGAAAAAACAGGACTTTCAGAAACCAATATTGTTCCTAAAATGGACGAACTTGAATTATTTGCCCATGAGGCTGCAGCTGTCGCAATGCAAGCTATAGATGAAGGAGTAGCTCAAATTAAATTAGATAAATCTGAAGTCTATGATAATGCCTTAGAAATGATTACACGTTCTCGTAATATTACTCGTAGTCAAATGGATTCAGGATTTATTAAACCTGCACCTTGATTATTTATTTAATTCTGCAGAAAATAATTTAATAAATTTCTTTAGTTTGTCGTCTGGAATACGTGCACCACATGCTTTATTATGTCCTCCCCCCATTCCTCCTAATTCGGGAGTTATTTTTGCAACAATCTTTCCTAACTCTGCCTTAGAATCATATCTTGCTCTAAACGACATTTCATAATGGCCAATTGGATTGTGCCTATAAGCAAATGCTACAGGAACATCTAATTCTCCAATAATCATATTTGCGACTAATCCGATTGTTGGATTAGTTGATTCCATACAAGCAAAATTCTTGTAACTTTTTGCATCAGAATTTATTGTTTTCATTATATTCTTCATTCTTTCGGCTTGTTTATTAGCTAAAACGGAAACATCCTTAATTTCATGTGGAAAACATAAATCTTGAAATGCGTCTACAATCTTATTTCCAAATTGCGGTTTAGCTCCATCATATGCTAATGCATATGCTAACATTGTAGATTCAAGAAGCAATAATTGTCTATCATAATTGCTTATCAACTTTTTAGCAATTTTTTGATTATCTAAATAATCTGTTATTGCTGCATAACATGCTAATATTGATGCTTCTTTTGGAACTTGCTTTTTTAAATGTTCATAAGTTAATACTCCTGCACATTCTTTTCTTGAATGAACTAATTTTACTTTCGCTTTCAATAATTTTCTTTTAATTGATGGTTTTAAAATATGATGATCTATGTAAGTTACTTTCCCTTTTTTTGTAATTCTATTACATTCCTCAATAAAACTCTCTGCAATTCCATCATTCATTCCTAAATCACAAACATAAAGTTCTGCATTATCCGGAATCTTTTCAAGTATCTGAATTATTTTATCATAATTAACAAGATATGTTTTTGCCCCATTGGCTAATTTTACGATTGAAGCTGATGCTATTCCATCTACATCTTTTCCATGTGATATACAATATGTCTTTCTTACTTGTTTCATTCTTTCCAAAAACCTCTTGTAGTAACATAAACTTTTTCTGCAAAATATATCTTTCTGAACATGTCTTCTTCATCTGTTTTATTTCTCAATACTCTTGCAGCAGTATCTGGACCTATTCCATAAGCTGATAATGTAAGTATGGCTTCTTTACCGTAATTTTGTATTAACGACGAAACTTTCCATAATTTTCTGTAATATATGTTCTCATCACGCGTTAATTTCTTCTTTTTTTGTTTCTTTTTTATGATTCTTCCAATTTCCATATCTGTGATATATGTCCTTGTAACAATCCTTGATCTACATCTTGGGCAATGTATGTCTTTTTCTATTATGTCTTTTGGCTTGACTACTGTTTCCCAAATCCCACAACTTAAACATAATAATTTATTATTTGTTTCTTCTAACCTCTTTTTCACTAATTCAATAATACTTTTCTCTACAGTTATTGGTAAAGCTGCAAATGTATTTGCATAATCTAATTTTTGTTTAGCTAATGTTGAAAATTCTGCTACTTTAACATATTCTATTTTTATTTTATTATCTTTAATTTTTGTCATTATGTTTAATGTATTCTTTAAATCGTATTT
>JAKUSK010000069.1 GCA_022449325.1 Nitrososphaerales archaeon
CGGTTTCGTTATCTAATCGAAATTTATATTAAATCTTATCTACAAATACTGTTCACAATGGGCGCTTTCATGGGTCGCTCATGGGTTGACAAACACATAAAACTGTGTTATAATAAGTTAGATGAAATTAATAGTGATTATGATAAAGAAACGCGAACAAACTGGTATCCCAAAAACTAAATGTCAAAATTTTATACTAACGTAGTATGTCTAGGTAATTATATTTTCGAAAGGGGAATAGAAAATGGATTACCTTTTGAAGAAAGACATGAATTTAAACCTACCTTATATATTCCTACCACAACTGAAACTAAATGGCGAACACTTGAAGATGAGCCAGTAGCCCCTGTTCAATGGGGATCTATTAAAGAAACCCGCGAATCAGTAAAAAAGTATGAAGGTGTAGATAACATGAAAATCTACGGCCATACAAATTATAATTATTCTTTTATTGCTGAAACATATCCAGAAAATATTGATTACAATTTAGAACATCTTAAAATGATGTTTCTAGATATTGAAGTTGCTTCTGAACAAGGATTTCCTGATCCTGAAAACGCATCAGAAGAAGTAGTTGCCATTACTACAAAGATGGGTGATGATATTCAAGTTTGGGGTTGTAATGAATTTAAGAATGATAAAGAGGATATTACATATAATAGATGTTTTGATGAACGACAATTATTAGAAGAATTTGTCATGTATTGGCAGAAGAATTGTCCTCATGTAATTTCTGGTTGGAACACAAAAACATTTGATACTCCATATCTTATTAACAGAATTCGTAATATCTTAAATGAAACGTGGGTCAAGAAACTTTCACCGTGGGGATTTGTTAAAGAACAAAAAATCTTTGGTATGGGTGGTCGTGAGGTTCAAACTTATGAAATATATGGTGTGTCAGAAATAGATTATTTAGATGCCTACAAGAAATTTACTTATACTAATCAAGAGTCATATAGATTAGATCATATTGCTTATGTAGAATTGGGTCAAACTAAACTAGACTTTTCTGAAGTAGCAACACTCCATGAATTGTACAAGAAAGATTTTCAAAAGTTCATTGAATACAATATTCAAGATACATTATTGGTTAGTCGCCTTGAAGATAAATTAAAACTTTTAGAATTGATTATTTCTCTGGCATATCTGTCGAAGTGTAATCTCACAGATGTATTTGCACAGACTAGAATGTGGGATTGTATTATTTACAATCATCTTTTGAGAGAGAAAATTGTAATTCCTCAAAAGACTAAACATAGTAAAGGTGATATGTATGAGGGTGCTTATGTTAAAGCACCACAATGTGGTAGACATGAATGGATTGTGAGTTTTGATTTAAACAGTCTATATCCACATTTGATTATGCAATATAATATTTCTCCTGAAACCATCTTAGGACAATGGAAAGATGAAATAGGAGTAGAAGGTTTAATCGATAAAGAATTTGATACATCAGTTTGGAAACAAAAAGATATAACAGTTACACCGAATGGATCTGTTTATCGTAGAGATAAGCAAGGGTTTCTTCCCCAATTAATGGAAAGTATGTACAATGATAGGGTGAAATATAAAAAGAAAATGTTAGATGAACAGAAAAAGGGAAGAAACTCCGATCCAAATAAACTTTCACAATATTACAACTATCAACAAAATTTAAAGATTGCATTAAACTCTGCCTATGGAGCAATGGGTAATCAATGGTTTCGTTATTATGATGAGCGTAATGCAGAAGCAGTTACTGCAGCAGGTCAGTTATCAATTCAATGGGCTGAGAATGCAGTAAACAATTATTTAAACAAAACATTAGGTACACAAGATGTTGACTATATTGTTGCTATGGATACTGATTCTTTATATGTTCGTCTTGATGATCTTGTTTCTAGAATTGGTATTACCGATAAGGAAAAAATCATTGGATTCTTGGACAAGGCCTGTGGAAGAATCGAAGAAGTAATTGAAAAATGTTATACTGAATTAGCGGAGTACATGAACGCCTATCAACAAAAGATGGTCATGAAACGTGAGGTCATTGCTGATACAGGAATTTGGACAGCAAAGAAACATTATATTCTGAACGTTCACGATTCTGAGGGTGTTCGATATGAAGAACCAAAATTAAAGATTGTGGGTATTGAAGCAATTAAAAGTTCAACACCAGAAGCATGTAGACAATCACTTAGAGAGATTTTCAATATTATTATTTCAGGCACAGAAGATGATGTTATTGGTTATATTGAAAAGTTTAAAGAGAAGTTTTTTGGTTTGAATATGGAAGCTGTAGCATTTCCAAGATCTGTTAATGGATTAAAAAAATATAAAGATTCAGCAACAATTTATAAAAAATCAACTCCAATTCATGTTAAGGGAAGTTTAATTTATAATCACATGTTGAGGACTAAGAAATTAACTAGAAGATATCCTGT
>JAKUSK010000007.1 GCA_022449325.1 Nitrososphaerales archaeon
AGATTATCGCATGCTTCCAGAATAGCGGTTTCAGCAAGTTCCTTTGCAGAGTTATTAGCATTGTTGGAATGTTGAGTTGAAACTACAACTTTGTCGATGTATTCAGGAATATTATCTCTATAAACTACACTTACTTGACTTTTAGAATCAGGACCTAATATGTCAGGATTTTTATCTCGAAGAATTCGGAGATGTTTCAATATTTCATGTGAATAATGAATAGGAGCAGGAAGAAGAGAAGGTGTATCTTTACATGCATAACCAAACATTAAACCTTGATCTCCTGCTCCAAAATCATCAACGCCCAATGCAATATCAGCGGATTGATTATGCAAACGGTTATCAATTTTCAAATTTTTCCAATGAAAACCTTCTTGTTCGTAACCTATCTCACGAACTTTGTTACGAATAATGGATTCGACTTCTTCATTATTGGGATTAAAGTTTTTAGTTTCACCGAATACAAGTACATAATTGGTAGTATTAGCAGTTTCAATGCCACAACGAGTAGTTTCATCTCCTGAAGATAATGCAGCATCTACTAGTGCATCACTAATTTGATCAGCAACTTTATCAGGATGACCTGAAGATACGGATTCGGAAGTAAAAGTAAAATTATTAGTCATAGTAAAATAATGTCACATCAAAATATCAGGTCGGATATTAATAAATAAAACATTATTTCCGCGTATAACAACTTTACCAAAATTTGCAGATAATGAGCCATCGGCAAATTCTTCAGCGTCATTTAAAATAACGTTCATGTAAGCATCAACGTTAGTCATTTTACCACGATATTCAACGTCGTTTTTTAATCTAACCATAACATTTTTGTTAATAGATCTTTGTAACTTGTTAAGTGGTTTAGTTATCTTGGTCTCTGAATTGCTATTAAAGTTATTACTCATCTAAGAAAAAAGCACGTAAACAAAAATAAAAAGCTTGGTATTCTATACATATTGTATATTTAAGGAAGATTCAGATGAATGACTATTTTACCAATATTAGTGGATTTGAATTATTAGATAAGAGAGGACAAAGAAAGATAACAAGTCATGAAACAGGATTAGAGGAACTTGATTTGGTGACATATGGATTTCCAACAGGGACAATTACAGATTTGTTTGGACCAAATTCATCAGGTAAATCACAGATTTTATTCCAAACAGCAGTAAATATATCAATCAAGAATAACAAGGTTCTTTTCATTGATTCGTCGGGAAATTTTCGGCCTGAAAGAATAGTTCAACTTAGTAAAGCAAAAAATCATGATTCTAAGTTAGTCTTAGATAAGATTTACACATATAGATGTAATTCATTAGATAAACAATTAGAAACGGTTCCAATGATTAAAGAATTCATTGATAAGAATAGAATAACATGTGTAATGATAGATGATCTAACAAGAAATTTTACTGAACATAAATTTGAATTAAAGAATGAGATGCACAATATATTAAGAAGTTATATTAGAGAATTATCAGATTTAGCATGGAACAGAAATATTGCAATAATAACAACGAATACCATACGAGCAAGAATAGATGATTCAAATATGAAAGAACGTGAGACATATGATTTTCTAATAAATAGATTAATTCATCTAAAAGTGAGTTTAAAAAGAATGGATAACTTATGGTTAGCAAGAAATAATGATGGAAAACAATGTATTTTTAATATTTCAAAAGAGGGAATAGGTAAAGTCTGATGGTAAAAGAAGCAATTAATGAATGCATAGAAAAGATCATTGCAAAGGATTTTGTTCGTGCAAAAGCAATAATATCTGAACATCTAAAGAATTCAACGAATGATAAAATAATAGGTTCTACTTTTGCATTAGAAGGTATAATTGCTAAGTATTCAAATAAAAATCAAAACATAGTTGATTCAATAGAAGATTTCAAAGTAATGAAGAAAAGTATTAATTCAAAATTATCGTCGGTATGGATAGATGATTTTGAGAAGGGTTATTTTTCAGTATGGAAAGTATTTACAAAAAATGCAGTAGAAGAATTAGAAAAAGAAAGTATTATAGATAATCCAGCTAAAAAGGAACAAACCGATGAAGCTACCGATTCCAGTAGTAAATAGTTTAAGACGTTCTCCTTCCTTAATTTTTGATAAAAAGATTTGACGGACTATAGCAGTACTAAGTAAATACATAGAAATTCCAAAAAATATACCCATGTTAGCGTCAGGGTTATCAGATGTAAAGCCAAGAAGGCCAGCAGAAAAACCTGAAATTACACCAAAAGCGACTCGGATCCAGAAAATTACATTAAATACAAAGTTAGAATTGGACATGGTAATAATTTATTATAAAAATACAAGGAGATATAAAACTATATGAATAATATTATTTGGGATTCGAATGGAATTATCATCAATCGAACTATTCAAGATAATTTCTGTGTTGAATAAGGAAATAGAATCAGATAATCTATATCTGAATAATGTATACCAAGTAATGAATGATTCGTATTTATTTAGATTACATCAAGTAGGAAAATCAAAAAAATATGTTATGGTAAACCCAAAAATTGGAATATGGGAGTCGAAATACGATATAGAAAAAGATGAATCAACAGGATACGTAACGTCACTTAGAAGAAACTTGTTGAGGGCAAGATTAATCAAATTTGAACAACCTCCAGGAGAAAGAATATGCATAATGCATTTTGAAACGAAAAAAGGAAAAAGAAAAGTAATTTGTGAATTCTTTAGAGAAGGAAATATAATTGTGGTAGATGAAAACAACAAAATTTTATCATGTTTAAGAAAATTAAAGGTTCGTCATAGAGAAATATTTCCTGGAAGTATATATGAGTTCCCGCCATTAAGAGCTGCAAGTATAGAGAATTTTCAGAAAGAAGATTTAAAAAATATTTATGAGAACGATTTAGAAATAGCAAAATGGATTGGAAGGAATTATTCTTTGTCAAAGAAATATATTGAGGAAATACTTGAAAGAATAAGTATAGATAAAGAAAAAGAATGCAATAAACTATCAAGTAATGAGATTAAAAAATTAGAAAATGAGATATTAGAATTAGTTAAAGTAGTAAAATCTCATGATTTAAGTGTCTGGATTGCAAAAGATGAGAATTTAATTGAAGATATTTCATTAATAAATTTAGAACATAGTAAAAAAAGTGATTATTATGAATCAGATTCATTGATGGATGAATTAGACAATTATATAACCTTGAATTTATCAAAAACTCAATCAGTTACCAAACAGGAACCAATTAATAAGAAGATAATTGAGTTAGAAAAATCAATCAAATTGCAGCAAGATGCATATAACAAGAATAAGGATAAAGCAGTAAAATTAAGAGATTTAGCAGTAGAACTGAGTAAAGCAAATTCATATACTGAGATTTTAGATGGAAGAGAGATAGAAATAATAAAATATAGACACAATATAATAAAGATACCATTTATCGATTCAGAAATAGAGATAGATAAAGAAATTTCAGCTATAAAGTTATCTTCTTTGTGTTTTGATCATGCCAAAAAATTAGAAAGGAAAATTGAATCAATAGAAATTGCTTCATTGAAATTAAAATCAGATCTAGACAAGATTAGAAATAAAGTAAATAAACAAGAAGAGAGTAAATCGTCAATAAAAATAAAAGAAGAGGCGTTGTGGTTTGAGAAATTTAGATGGTTCATCTCATTAGAAGGGGATTTAGTAATTGGAGGTAGAGATTCACAATCAAATGTAGATATAATAAAGAAATATGCAAAACAGAATGATTTAGTTTTCCATTCTGAGATTGTTGGATCCCCATTTTTCATCATAAAAGAGGGAGTAAGTGATACAACTATAACTGAGACTGCTACAGCAACTGCATCATTCAGCAGAGCATGGAAATCGCAGAGTTCTGTTGATGTTTATTATGTCAAATACGAACAAGTAAAGAAAGGAGCTCCTAGTGGAATGTCTATGCCAAAAGGTAGTTTTATGATAGAAGGTAAGAAGACTATATTAAAAAAAGTGAAATTGGAATTAGCAATAGGTGCAGTAATGCATAACGGCAAATATACAATCATGAGTGGTCCAACAGACGCAGTAATGAGAAGGTCTTTAGGATATGTAACAATACAACCAGGAAAACGAAAAGCTTCAGATATTGCAAAGCTAATAAAAAATAAACTTATTTTAAAATTAGATAATGATATATCAGAAATATACAAAGGGAAATCAATTGATGAATATTTACGAGTATTACCGCCTGGAGGGGCAGAAATAGTAGATAATTAGGAAGGAAATGGACATGAATATGAACATAATAAATGGAAGAGTGTGGATAAACGGAAATCTGGAAAAAACATGTATATCAATTAATAATGGAAAAATATCAAGACTGACAGATCAGGAGAATATTCAAGAAGCTGATGAGACAATTGATGCAAAAGAGAATATAGTTTTTCCGGGATTTGTGGACGTACATGCTCATCTAAGGGATTCAGAATTTTCTTATAAAGAAGATTTTAGTTCGGGAACTAAAGCGGCTGCAGCAGGAGGGTTTACGACAGTTTTAGATATGCCGAATACGAACCCACCCATAACTAATGTAGAAGAGTTAAACAGTAGGCAGAAACTAGCAAGGAATAATATTTGTTGCAATGTGGGATTTTATTGTTCGCCTATAAATGCAAATGATATAAATGAATTAAAAATAGCAAATGCAATTGGATATAAAATATACTTGCATAAACCATTCGAAGGACAAGATTTATCAGACAAAAATTTGATCAAGATTATGAAGAAGATAAGAGAAAATAATGGAATATTAGCAATACATGCAGAAAATCATGAATTGTTTGATGGAATTGTTCACACCATTGAATCAGAGATTCAAGCAATAAAGAGAATTATAGATTTAGCAAAAATAACAGAATGTAAGATACATTTTGTACATGTTTCGACAAAAGAGGGTTTAGACATAATTAAAAAGAATAAAATAGATTTAGATGTTTCATGTGAAGCAACTCCACATCATACAATTTTAAACACGAATGACATAGAAAGTACAAGATATTATTGTGAACCGCCTTTAAGAGACAAAGAGAATCAAGAATCAATTCTCAATAGCATAATAAAAGGAGAAATAGATATGATGGCTACCGATCATGCGCCACATTCAGTACAAGATAAGAAAGAGGGGAAACCGGGTTTTTCAGGTTTAGAAATAACCGTACCTGTAATGATTGATTTATACAAAAGAGATAAGATTACTTTAGAAAGAATATATGAAATTTTAGTATGGAATCCAATTAGAAGATTTGGAATAAAGAACATAGGCAGGATAAAGGAAGGTTATAATGCAGATTTAGTAATTATTGATGAAAATAAGGAACAAGTAATCAATGTTAACAAATTCTTTTCTAAAGGAAAGAATTCGCCGTTTAATGGGATGAAATTAACAGGTTCAATTACAAAGACAATAGTAAATGGCAAAATAGTATTTGATGGAAAGGACATAATACATGCAGATATGGGGAACATATTACAAAATCAAGTAGATTTTCAATAGTTTTGTTTGAGTGATTAGATGAGGAAAAAGAAAGTATATTTTCCAACATTCGGATCAGGAGTAGGTCATGCAAGTAGAGCATCTATAATTGCAAGTTCTTTAGAAGATGATTTTTCATATAGATTTAGTTCGTTTAAAGATGGTTATGAATTTCTAATGGAGAATAAATTTCAGTGTAAAAAGATTTACCCTTTAGACATATCATGGAAGAAGAATGGAACAGTTTCAACAACAAAAACAATAATTAGAGCTCCATTGTTATCAGGAATTTTTTTATATCATCTTAAAGAAGAGTATAAATTTTTAAAAAATTATAAACCAGACATAGTATTTAGTGATTCGAGATTATCCCCAATATTATGTGCAAATAAACTAAAAATTCCATCAATAGTAATTTTGAATCAGATTAAGCTATTAGTCGAAATTAGAAATAAGAGAAGAAAAAGATTAGAAACAATTAATGGTCGACTTTTAGGAAAGTTGTGGAATTATGCAAATGAGATATTCATTCCAGATTTACCACCTCCTTATACAATATGTAAAGAGAACATACAAGGAGTAGATTCAATAAAAGATAAGATAAGATACATTGGATTTATATCAAAACAACGAGATGATAAAAGGAAATTTTCAATAATTAATGAATTAAACATAGACAAGGACAAAAAAACAATATATGTACAAGTAAGTGGCCCAAGACAATCCAGATTTAGTGTATACCATAAAATTATCAAACAGATGGAATCAGTGAAGGATGAATATAATATAATAATTTCAAAGGGAGATCCAAAGGGCAGTTCTATACCGAAAAAGAAAGAATATTGGACAGAATTTGAATGGTGTCCGTGGATAGAGATGTTTGAGTTATCTGATTGCGTAATAATACGAGGTGGGCATTCTAGTATTGGGAATGCAATATCATCAGGTAAACCATCCATAATAATTCCAATAGAAAACCAGAGTGAACAAATACAAAATGCAATAAGAGTGAATGAGTTAGATTTAGGAATTTATATGAAGAATGAAGAAGAGTCCCTAGTTGGAAATATTCAATCAGTACTAAACGAAAATAGATTTAAAAATGCTATAAAGAAGTTCGAAGAATTATCGAGTGAATATAATGGAATAGAAATTTGTAAAGAGAAAATTAGAAGATATTCATAATTATTTTTTATTAGAAAATTTTTTTTCTAATTTAATAAAATCGTCATAATTAACAATTTTATTGAATTTATCAAAAGTTACTAACTGATCTTCAATACCAACTGAAGTTTGATGTTTTTTAAGGTAAGATAAGGAATCAAACATAGCTTTAGTAGAGGAATACAAAGACGTTAATGGAAACAGAATGATTTTAAATCCAATCTTTTTTGCTTGTTCCATTGTGATTAATGGAGTACGTCCTCCTTCGAGTTGATTTAATAATAAAGGTAACTTTACTTGTTTTGCAATAAGTTCAAGTTCGTCGATTTTATCAGGAGCTTCAATGAATAACACGTCCGCGCCTGCTTTATGATAGCGTTTAACTCTATCAATTGCTTGATCAACACCTTCAATAGCAAGACTATCAGTACGACCTACAATAACTAAGTCAGATTTTTCTTCTTTACGACTTTGTGATGCAGCTTTTATTTTAGATTCCATTTCATCGAGTGGAATAACTGCTTTGCCTTTCATATGCCCGCATTTTTTTGGCCATACTTGATCTTCCAGAATAAGCCCAGAAGCACCGGAACGAATATAATCTTTAACAGTTCTCATGGTATTCAAAGAATTTCCATATCCAGTATCAGCATCTGCAACTACAGGAATGTCAATGGAATTACAAATATTAGAAACTCTTTCTTTCATTTCAGAGAAGCTTACCAAGCCAATGTCAGGAACACCGAGTAGAGTTGCAGCAGTACCATAACCTGTATGAAAAACGGCCTCAAATCCAACTTGTTGTGCAATTTTTGCACTTAATGCATCATATATTCCAGGCACCAATATTGGTTTGTTGGTTTTAAGAAGTTTACGTAAAGAATTAGGTTTACTCACAACTTACATTAACGTTGGTCACTATTAATTATAACATATAATAAACTAATATTTTATAATACAAGGAGAATATCTAATAGTTATGGAATTCAATGGAGATAATAATAGGAAATCTAGTATCCTACAGACTTCATGGACAATACGATTCATAGTTATAGCAGTCGTATTTTTTGTATTGCAAAATATTCTTGGGCCAGAGATTTGGCAGTATTTTGCATTCTTTCCTGCATTAGTAATAGAATGGCCGTGGACTTTAGTAACATCAGTATTTCTCCATGCAGATTTTAATCATTTATTATTCAATATGTTTGCATTATTTTTCTTTGGATCTTATCTTGAAAGGTTACTTGGCAGTAATAGATTTTTAATAATATTCATAGCAGCGGGAATAGTCGGAAATCTAGGATATTTTGTTACTGCGCCTAATAACATGATTCCTGCAATAGGTGCGTCAGGTGCAGCATATGGATTAATGGGAACATTAGCAATACTTGCTCCATTTATTCGTGTATATGTTTGGGGACTTTTACCGGTACCAATGGTTGTATTAACAGCAGTTTATGCATTGCTTGATGTAAGTGGATTATTCATTTCCCCAGGGTCTAATATAGCTCATGGAGCCCATCTAGCAGGATTACTAGTAGGGTTAATATTTGGATTATACTTACGTCCCTATTTTGGTTACAGAAGACAGAGAGATATAGACTTGTAATTATTTCTTCGTATAAGCTCGATCTCGCCAAACGAATTTAGAATTTGAATAAATTTTGAACACAGATATAATAATATTAAGAAATAGAATAAGATTAGTAAATGGTTGAAATATAATATAGAATTTTGAATGTCTAATATCAGTAAATTCAATAAGATATGACATAGCCATAAATGAAATTGTTAGAAGAATTAAAATTGAATAGAATAAGTTGAACGAATTTACTAAAATAAGTAAGAAATAAGGAAAAACAAGGCCAATAAATGCAAAGAATATTGAGAATAATCCAATAAGAAAATTCAATTCAATAAATGAAGTAGAAGTAGCACGTTGTATAGCATCTAGATTATTAGAATATCCAACATTTGAATAAGTAGAAACAAGACTATTAGAACGTACAAGTCTTAGATTAAAACCAGATTTCTTAATAAGTTCGCCCAATGATTTGTCTTCAACAAAAGATGACTTAACACTTTCATGACCACCTATAGAATCATATGTTTGTTTCTTAATTAGAATAAATGCACCAATAAGATATGCAATTGGAGTGTGTTTTGAATTTAAAAATAAAGGAGAATACACAATATTAATCATAGAAATTAAAATTGGAAGAATAAGTTTTCCCCAAAAGTCAGAACATATCAATTGTGGTAAGGTAGTAAGTACGTCGAGATTATTCTGTTGCATATACGAAAAAGATGATAGAACTGAATCAGGATGATGTTCAGTATCTGCGTCGATAAATAATAAAATAGAACCGTTAGATTTTTTATATCCTTTATGGCATGCATAGTTTTTTCCAACCCAATCAGGATTATCATGATTTATTTTTATAATAGAGAATCGATCATCGTTTTGACAGAATTTTTCTGCAATTTTGTATGTATCATCTGTAGAATTATCATCAACAATAATTACTTCATAATTACTATAACTTTGATTTTTTATAGATTGTAAACAACGTTGGATGTTGAGATGTTCATTTCGTGCAGGAATTATAATCGATATCAAGGGTTGAGATAAAATTTCAGTTTTTAAGTTTAGTTTATCAATTTTGAAATAGCTAAATATTCTAAAAAGAAGAATGATGAACCAAGATAATGCGATTACAGGAATAACAAGTTCAATGAATGTAGATAGCATCACGTTATTATCAAGAATTTGAATTATTTATCTAACAAGGTTTATTTGTTACCATAGTACAGTGGTAATTATGAGTGAAGAAAAGTTTCCAGTATCTGGAATAGCATGTGATTTACAAGGAACTATAACCGAATTCGGTAAAGGCGCTGAAGAATTATTCGGTTATACAAGAGATGAATTGGTAGGCAAAGGAAATGTAGGTATGTTTCATATAGAAGCAAATTTACAAACCCTAGTCCCTTTATTGCTCCAAACTGCTTCAGAGAAAGGCGAATGGGAGGACGTAGTAGAATTAGTACGAAAAGACGGATCACATTTCAAAGGAAGATTAAATGTCAAGCCATTAATGCAAGATGGTCAACAAGTTGGCTTCATGGGTAAGACAGAATTCGTTGAAAACATCTAGATAAGAACAAGGTGATTGATTGAAACTAGAAGTCTGGGCAAAAGAATTAAGAATTCCATTTCTCAGTCTTCCAGCAATTTTTGTGCCACTAGGAATAACTGTAGCGTTACTAGACGGCTATTTCAATTTAGTCTATGGCATACTAACATTAATTGGAATTGTATGCATCCATGCAAGTGTCAATGTCTTAAATGATTATTTTGATTTCAAGAGTGGAATAGACACAACTACAACACCAACACCGTTCAGTGGTGGAAGTAGAGTATTACCAGAAAAACTTTTAGAGCCAAGGAGTGTTCTAATTGGTGGAATTATTTTATTGGCAATTGGGTCATTAATCGGATTGTATTTCCTATATGTATTTAATTTCCCACCATTGCTAATTGCACTTATTGCAATTGCAATTATTACATCAGTGGCATATTCACCACTGCTATCAACAATCGGATTAGGAGAAGTTTTTGTATTTTTGAATTTCGGTCCGTTATTATTCACAGGTGTATATTACATACAAAGTGGTGGCTTAGTCACTACAGAACCAATTATTGTTGGATCAATTGTAGGATTAATGACTACAGGAATACTTTACATTAATGAATTTCCAGACACGGATGCTGATAAATCGAAAGGGAGATTTCATTTAGTTGCAAGATTAGGAAAAGAAAAAGCTGTAGGATTATATAATATAATAATGGGATTAAGTTATGTCATTATAGTTATAGGAGTAATTTCATCATTTGTAATTGGAATAGGGATTCCACCTACATGTATTATAGCATTAAGCACTTTTTCATTAACTCCAAAAGGGAATTTTCGAACTGCGTCAAAAATTTTAAGTAAAGAATATGATAAAATAATGGAATTAATTCCTGCTATGGGAAACACTGTAATGACAACAATACAAACTGGAGTACTGTTATTGGTAGGTTATTTAATTTGGTATTTCTTATCAATTTATTTCCCTGGAACAACAACAGTTCTTCCTGGAAACATTAGCTAATTTTTTACAAAATTAACAATAAAGATTATATCGAAGAAAACGTTTCTAATTACCATGAGACAGTTTAAAATTGTAGCAGAACAATCTAAAAAGGCATTTGAAGAAGAATTAAATAAATTATCTGAAGACGGATGGGAAATAATCCATTATGGAAGTTCAGTAAGTGTTGGTTCAACACGTTCCAATACAGTAGTGTTATTTAGTGCAGTATTAGAAAAAGAAAAAGCTGTATCAGCAAAGAGAAAATCTAAGGCTTCGTCAAGCAAGAAAAAAGCATCTGTAAAAACTGTTAATGATTCTAATTCAAATACGAATGAATTTTAATTAGATTAGCCTTCAATAGGAAGATTGTCTCTAGTACTCCAATCGGCAAAGGATCGATCGTAAATCTTAACATTATTATATCCACAGATTTGCAATGCTACAAAAGTATGAGATGCTCTTTCTCCAACTTGACAATAACAAATTATTTCTTTATCTTTAGTAATTCCAGATTCTTCAAAAAGGCTATTCATATGTTCAATGTTTTTAAAGATAAATCCGTCATCTCCTACTGCTGCTTCCCAGGGAAAGTTTTTGGAATTTGGAATCCTACCAGATTTAGGTCCTGCAGCAATAATGCCATTAAATTCTTCAGGACTACGTGTATCAACCAATACAGAACTAGAATCGTTAATTTTAGACAGTACGTATTCATGATCAACTTTGAAGTCAAGTTGAGATTGATTAATAACAAAGTTAGAATTTGCAAATGTTTCGACTTTATCAGTGACTGGGTATCCTAATGACATCCATTTAGAGAAACTAATATCAAGAAACTTTACTGAGAGCCCATAGTATGCAAGTGACCAGAATAAGCGTGACGCAGTAGCACCACCTCTATCACCACATATTACAAGTGTAGATTCATTATTAATACCAAGAATGCTCAATAATTCCTCTATTTGCTCTTTGGAAGCCAAGTCAAAATATGAAGTAGAATCAGTGAAACTCAAGATTTTATCATAAGGAACTAGCCGAGAATTAGGAATATGAGCAGAATTGTATTCACGAGGAGAGCGAATATCAAGAACTACAGAATTAGAGTCGTCAAGATTTTCTTTCAACCATGTAGAATCTAATAAAATAGACATTATTTTTTCCTCAAAATAAATTTCAAATGATTGTCTTCTTCTTTAACTTCAATAATTTCATGACCTACACGATTAGCCCATGCTGGAATATCTTCTTTAGATGCAGGATCAGTGGCGGAGATTTCTAGAACTTGTCCACTTTCCATTTTAGAAATGAATTGTTTAGTTTTAAGAACAGGAATAGGACAAACAAGACCTTTAACATCAAGTGATTGATCGATTTTCAAAAAGTTCACCAATTAAACAATTAATCGTTGTTATTTTTTATGAAAATTTTGAAGACGCCTTCATCAGTCTCTTCTGAGCTAAGAACTTCGTGTCCATCTTTTTTAACAGCTGAAGGAATGTTTATTGTAGAAGGTAAATGATCAACTGTAACTTCTAGGATTTCTCCATCATTTAATTTTTTAAGTTCTTTAACTGTGTTAATCACTGGCCAAGGACATACTTGTCCAATAAGATCTAGTTTCTTACTTTGTTGTTGCATAATCATTCATCACCTATTGTTAATTGATTCAACAGTATATCTGATGCAATCATGTCATTTACGTCTTTCGAGATTTTCACAGTTCCGTTTCCTTTTCCTAGAACAGTGCCAATAACATGTGGGTCATAACCTGTTGATTTAAGTTCAGAGCTAATATTTGATATAATATTAGGAGAAGCAATTACCGCTACAGCTCCATTAGTACCTGCAGTAGCATTATCCATAAGAAAGTTTTCAGTAGCATATTTAACAAATTCAGGATAACGCAAAGGAAGATTGTCAAGAGATATGTCAACACCTGCATTATTAGCATGTTCTTTGAATATCATAATACCAGGGCCAGATAGATCGCCAGTAGCTAGAACATGTTCATTAATGTCAAAAGAACTGCCAAATTCAGGCAAATACTTGTTGATGATCTCTGCAACTTTCAAATTAGGTTGATTCATAGTACTAATAACAGAATCTTTGGCATTTTGAACGTCATTAAGGGAATAACCAGTTTTTTCCAAGTCTTGAAGAAATGTTTCATCAGCAACACAGGATAGGAATACATTGATGGGAGCTAAATCTCCGAAAGGTCTAGTAACCAAGATTTGCATTCCAGTATCTAGAAGATCAAGTTTAGTAGGAGGTTCCTTTCTCAGTGTACCAAAAAGGGTAGCGCCAATCAATAGCTTTCCACGTTGTGGTGATTCCGAAGGAAGTAATTCTATACCGTATTTAGTAGCAAAAGTTTTCATATTATTAGAGATATTATTTTTAATCTCTTCATTTGGTGCATCAACAACTGGAGAAACTTTTAGTTCTTCGTAACAACCAAGAGAAATTAAATCGTTTAACGAGTTAGAGATAGCAACATTAGTTTGTTGTTCAGAAGATGGATCGGCAGTTGGATCAATAATTTGAATAGTATCGTTATTAGAGAGACACCAACCATCAGATCGTCCTTCTTCATATGAAATAAAATCAAATAATGCAAATTCAGCTTCTGGAAAACCGGTGATAATAGAATGTCCTTTTCCAACAGCAAATTGGACGTCAGATTTAGATATTGATGTATAAAGAGTGTTCAATAATGCTTGGAATTTTTCTTGTTTTTCAGCATTTTTCTGGAATACTTGCAGTAAAGAGATAGCACGCTTGGGATTAATTTGTTTCAAGTCTTCTAGATCAATTTGTGGATCAGAAGGGTTGTAAATTCTACGAGTTATTGTTGGTCCATCTCCAGTTAATGGAAATATATCAGCATCAACGCGCTCGCCTAAAGAGATTCCCATTTGTTTGAGACTAGGTTTTAGATTGTGCAAGCTAGGATAAACTACAGTATCGAGATCGACTTTGACAGCACATCCTGCCACCCATCGAAGTGGATCCATTCCCATTTCTCTATATTTGGAGACATTATCCCAAAATTCTTGTTTGGTACTCATTGTTGAAACAATTAATCGGACGTCGAAAGATATATAAATATAACGGCATTATAAAATAACGATAATAAAATGTCGGACAAAGAGTCAAACGTAAATCGAAGAGATTTTATCAAATATGTAGGGGGAGCAGCTGTAGGTTTGGGAATAGGAGGAGCAGGTTATCTTTCTGCCAACTCACAAGTAGGAACAGTAACTAGTGAATTGGAAACTGCAAATAGCGAACTTGATCAGATAAAAGAAGAACTTAAAGGAAGAGGACATCTAGGCTATGTCTTTGGTGCTGAAGGATCAATTGCAACAATTGACTTAGCTCGTGGAAAAGTCTTAGCTTCTTCAGGTCCAACTTGGATTGCTGAAGCAGGAAGTATAGATTGGTGTAATCATTGGCCTGATGCAAATGGAAACATATGGGGATTAGTAAGAAAACCTGGTCAAATAGGTTCTACAATTGCAGTAAATCCAACTACTAATGAATTAGTTCACGATGTTCCATTAGAAGGAAGATGGAGAATAAGATTAGGAGAAACTGATGAAGAAGGAAAATACGGATATATGTTAAATGGATATATTGCAGACAAATATGATTCAGAAAAGTTCAATGCGTCCAGAGATGAATTTGAAATTCCATATGAAGACGTCGATCCAGGAGAAATTCATAAAATTGATCTTCTCAAGGGAGAAGTAGTCGATGTATTACCAGTTCCAAAATTCTGTTGTGACGTTGCAATAGCACCTGATGGTAAATTGTGGCTTGTAAATCAATTAGAGAGTTTGATTTCAGTAGTAGATACAAAGACATTCACAATTGAAGAGCATTTGGCTCTAGATTATTATGACTATGGTGCAAGTATGATAACAATTTCGCCTAACAATGATGTTGCATTTATCGAAGTAAATTCAGCAGGAAATTGGTCGAATGCAGGTGGATTCCAGAATTTAGATCCAATTGAAATGGTATGGGACATTAAGGCTAAAGAAATAGTAAAAGAATTTCCATTAGAAGCAGGTCCTCGTACGAGTGAATTTACACCAGATGGAAAATACTGTGTTGTTAGAACTAGACCAGCGTCAATAATATATGATGTCGAGAGTTTGAGTGAGGTCACGAGGATAGAAGTTGAGAATACTGGACATCCAGCATTTAGTCCTGACAGTACTCTTGCATATATACCAAATCCTGGAGACAGTGCAATTGATGTATTAGAGGTAGGATCTTTCAAGAAGGTCGATAGTCTAAAACTACCTTATTCACCATCAAAGATCGTTCCAATCAATACAAACAACTACTAAGTGGAATAGTTGTCAGAACAAGATAATCAAAGGATGCTATTAGTTAGTGCAGTAATTACAGCACTAACAATAGGTTTTTTGATTGGAGGAACTTTTGTTTATCATTCAAATAATGAAGCAGAAGTTGAACAATACCAAGCAATTGTATTCAATACTATTGGTAAAACAGCAACTGTGATAGACAATTATCTTCTTACTAGTTTAACAAACATCGATATTAAAATAGAATCAGGTCAATATGGTGCGCATTACAATGAAAAGAATAACAAATTATACCTCATTCATGGTGGTGAATCTGAATTATTAACATTAGATCCACAATCATTAGAGATACAATCAAAAGTCAGAGTTGGTCCAAATCTTCAACATGCAGGAATATTTGATGACAAAGGAGAGATATTTTTCTTGATTAGTAGAGATTCGAATTCATTGATAATGATCAATACAACCACAGATAGAATAATATCAAGAATTGAAGTACAAGAACAACCGCATCATTTAGCATTGTTAGCAGACTTTGTAGCAGTTACAAATACAGAATCACAGTCAATATCTATTGTAGATATAAAAAAATTGAACGTAGTGAATAACATTAAGATTGATGCAGACCCTTTAATGATAGTATCAGATAAAGATGAAAGGATTTTTGTTGGAGCAATAAGGCCTGCGAAACTGTTCTTCATAGATAATGAAGAAGTAAAGAACAGTATAAACTTAGAATCAGATCCACATGGAATAGCATTAACTGGAGATGGAGAAAATATTATTGTCACATTACCTGAAGAAGATAAGATATTAATAATAAACATGAAGGGAGAAATAATAAAAGAGCTTCAAACAGGAGATTTTCCTCATAATATTGACATTGAGCCAAATGGAAACTATGGATACATCAGTAACAGTAATGACGCAACTGTATCTGTGATTGATTTGAATGAATTTGAGATTATTGCAACAATAGAAACAGGAAATGGATCTCATAACGTGCAGTTTTATAATATAATGAATAGTAATACAAAATTAGATAATACAAAAGATGATGCAAAAATTGTTAGTGCGAATTTCAATTGTGGAGGTTAGAACATGCTAGAATACAATAATATTTTTTCGTTAGGTGCAACTTTGCTTATTGGACTGGGATTTGGAATACTTTTACAAAAAGGACGTTTCTGTTTTACTAGTGCATTAAGAGATTTTATTGCGTTCAAAGATACAAGGGTACTAAATGGAGTAACTATTGGAATTTTAACGATGATGCTTGGCACAAGTATAGCATATGTATTAGGAGTTTCTAGTTCTAATTTTTGGGTTTCTAATTATGGTCTTTCAAACATAATTGGAGGGTTTGTATTTGGGATAGGAATGGTATACGGAGGAGGCTGTGCATCAGGTACGTTATATCGTGCTGGAGAAGGATACATACATTATTGGTTGTTATTAATTTCAGCCTGTGTTGGATACATAGCTTTTGCTGCACTATTTCCAGAAGTCTTTTTACCGTATTTCTTTGTTCCATTACAAATTTTTGATGGGTATAGTGTTATTTCGAGTTTAGAATTATTCTCGCCGATAGTCCCGGTGTTATTGATAAGTGCAGCAGTGATTTATTTACGAAGTAAAAACAAATTAGTCATAAATCAAACAATTCAAGGTCTAAAAATATCAAATATTTCATCAGAGAGTCTCAAAGCAGAATGGGATACAAAATTAGTTGGTGTTGGAATGGGAATATTGGCGACATTGTGGTTTGTGGTTTGGGGAACGTTAAGTGTAACAGGGCCTCAAGCAAGATGGACAGGTTTAGTTTATAGTGAGATATTTGGAATAGAAACTCTTCAGAATAATATTTATTGGAATAGTGTTGTATTTCGTGATGGGATTTTTTCAATCAGTTTAGACATGATATTATTTGTAAGTTTGATTATAGGAGCATTTATTTCTGCGTATTTGAGTGGAGATTTTAAGATAAGAACTATGAAGAGATCAAGAGTTCCAAATGCAGTGATTGGCGGATTAATTATGGGTTTTGGATCAAGGATGGCTCCAGGTTGTAACATCAGTAACACATTTAGTGGATTGGCATTTTTGTCAGTAGCAGGTTTTATAACGTCATTAGGATTATTATTAGGAGTATATGTTGCAACACATTGGATGTTTAGAAAATCAGGTTGTGCAATTTAGATACAGGTGAATAATATGGAAGAAAGAACAGTAAATGATGAAGATTTGAAGGAAATTGAAGAGAATGCAGTAATGATTGATATGGAAGGAGAAGTATGCCCTTATCCACAGATCATTGCAAGAGAAGAAATCAAGAAAATTGAGTCAGGAAAAATCGTAGTAATAAAAACTGATCATGTGATGGCAACAAAAGCTGTTCCCCAGTCAGTAAGTAACGAAGTTTCTCATTTTGGAGTATGGAAATCAGGTTCAGGTCAGTATAAAATAATACTATGGAAAAAATAGTAATGAAATTTATGAATAGAATTATTAAGAATATAAGGTAAATGTAATCAGAAGTTGACTTTAAGAATAGCATATGCAGGAATAATTCAGTTAATTGCACAATTTGCGACTTTATTAACAGGATTAATTTTTGTAACAATTGTAACAAGAAATCTTAGTATAGATGAATTTGGTTTATGGCAAACATTAGGAAGTTCTGTAGGTCTATTATTGATTCCATTAGCACCAATTAATTATTGGGCATTAAGATATTCGGCAAGAAATCAAGACGTAGGGAAAACATCATTGTTGTCAGGAATTATTACAATACCAATATTTGTATTAATTTACATAGGTATAGCACTTACAGCTTCGGCTTCAATTGAATCAATATTAGTATATGTATTAATTTACAGTGTTCAAATTCCTATGTTATGTATTTGGGAAGTTACAAGACCAATTGCTAGATCATACAAACCTGAATATTTAGGATATGCAACAATTGGATTAGAAATAGGAAAAGTTCTTGCAGCATATTATACAATCAGTATACTCAGAATGGGGTTGACCGGTGCAATTTTATCTTTGGCATTAGGACAATTATTACAAATAATTATTATTTGTTATATAATTAGACCTAAAATTAGGGGAAAGTTTCAGTTTCCAATTATAAAGAAATGGTATAAATCAGCATTGATACCAATCTCTAATGTATCAATATCAAGATTATCAATATCTGATTCAATTGTAGTGTCACTTATGCTCGGATCTACTGCAGTAGTAGGAATCTTTCAAGCAAGTAAGATATTTACATTAATTATAAGATATAGTGAAACATTTGTACGAATTTTGTATCCAAAGCTAATTCGAGATAAAATGAATTCAGATATTACATTAACAATAAAATTACAAAGTTTTTTCCTAGTTCCATTGGTAGTTGGCGCCTTATCTCTTTCAGAATCATTGTTAGGTGTTCTTGGACCGCAATATTCGTCAACAGGCATGATACTAAGAATATTAACAATAGTAGCAATAATGGAAGGAATAGAATTTGTTGTATGGAATATATTAACGGGAATTGAACAAATTGATGAGAATATTGATAATTTGGAATTTAGAAAATTAAGAAATAGCTGGTTAGTAAGACTTCCTTTAATTGATATATCAAAAAGTGTGATATATTTTGCGATTTTAGGAACTGTAATGTATAGTTATAGAGATTTAGGAAATCAACTAACATTAGCAACATATTGGTCGGTGATTTTACTTGTGATTACATTACCGGTAATGATCTATAAAATATTGTTATTAAGAAAAACAATAACATTTGAATTCCCGAATAAATCGATAATGAGATACGTAGGAGCAGGAATTGTTATGTCTGTATTTCTTTATTTCTATCAACAGATATTTGTTAGAACGGAAACAACGGCAATAGGATCAATCACGTATCTAATAATACCAGGAATAATATCAGTGTTAATTTATTTAATTATAGTATATTTGATTGATCCGTTTATTAAAAAATCAATATTAGAAGTAAAGTCTACAATATTGAAAAAATAAGTTATAATAAACAGGCCCGGAGAGACTTGAACTCCCGGTCTCCAGCTCCGCAAGCTGACGCCTTAATCCAATCTAGGCTACGGGCCTACACATACTGGATGCAATAACTAGAATATAAAATCAAATATAGATGAGAATGAGATATAGATATTGTGAGCTTGTCAAAAACAAAAGAATATGTAATACAATTTTTAGCAGAATCGATTGGAATTCCAAATGAATTAGAACATATTTATGAAGACATACCGGATGATATAATCGAACAAATTTCTGTTGGGTTAACTGGAAATGATATAGAAACAGAAGAATTTGATTATGATTCAGCTCCTGAAGTTGATGAATTTATTATATGGGCGCAAGAAATTTATGAAGAGCTTTGTAGAGATAACAACATCCCTGCAATATGGAAGAGTAGATGGCCAAATGGCAATAAATTTGCAGTTGCACTAACTCATGATTCAGATAGCATTGAGGTAACAAAAGAGCATCTCCAAGAAGTGAAAGAAAGATTTGATGAAAAAGACTTGGAAGAAGGATTAAGTAAAAAAAAGAATTTGTATTGGAATGTAGAAAGAATAAAAGAAATTGAAAATAAATTTGCTTTTAAATCATCGTTTTATTTTTTGACAAGCGAGTATAATGTCAGTAAATACAAAGACATCTTAAATCAACTAAATAAAGAGGGTTGGGAAATTGGTCTTCATGCAGGGTTTGAAACACATGATAGCGAAGATAAAATGAATCAAGATATAGATGAATTCAAAAGGCAGTTAGGAATTCAACCAATTGGTGTTCGTGAACATTATTTACAGTTTGATTATCATAACACATTTAATTTTCTAGAGAAGAATCATTTTGTGTATGATACGTCATTAGGTTTTAGAGAACATCCAGGATTTCTTTTAGGAACATCATTGCCATTTAATCCTCCAAATGAGAATTGGGAAAAGAGAAACATACTAGAATTACCATTAATCATAATGGATACGAGTTTATGGGGATATATGAAATTAGATGAAGATGAAGGAATGAAATTAATTGAAAATTATATATTAAATATCAGAAAATTTGGAGGATTGCTTACCTTATTATGGCATCAAGAAGCATTTTTAATGAAGAAAGGCAACATTTATCCAAAAATTCTAGAGAGATTATCAAAGGAAGAGTGTTTTGTATCATCTGGAATTGCAATAGCAGAATGGTGGAATGCAAGAAGTGACGTAACCATATCAGTTAAAGAGGATAGTGAAAAAGGATGGAAATGCACAATAAAGAATGTAGTGAAAGGGATATGTATAGAAATGAAGAATTTTGATATGACAAAGGAAGTTTCAATAAACGGTAAAGGAAGGATAATTAATAAATCAGAAGCAGATGGAGAGATATATTATATGATTGAGTTAGAAGGAGATTGTGAGTTATTCTATGGCTAAAAATGTGCTAGTAACAGGCTCGGGAGGAATAGGAGGAGTAAATTTTGTTAATGCATTAAAACTCGCTAAAAGAGAATATTCAATTTCAGGAACAGATTTTAACAAATATTATTTGGAATTGCCAGATCTGGATTTTAAATATAGAACGCCAAGACATACAGATCCTAAATTTTTAGAAAAGATTAGAGAAATAATAGATAAAGATAAAATAGATTTCTTACACCCCAGCCCTCATTCAGAGGCTAGCGTAATTGCAAAAGCAACAGATAGTATAAACACGTCTACATACTTGCCTCGATATGAAATAATTATTAGAGATAAGTTAGAAACACAGGAAATATTAGAAAAGAATAAAATTCCTGTAGCAAAAACAGAGAAGATTAGTTCATTAAATGAAATTAGATCAATTATGGAAGAATTCAATAATGAAAAGGTATGGGTGAGAATGAAAAGCGGTGCGGGAGGAAAATTAAGTTTATTATGTGAAACCGAAGAACAAATAGAAGACTGGATTAAAATATGGGTAAACAGGGGAAATGCAGAATATACAGATTTTATGATTCAGGAATATTTACCAGGTAAGAACATTGCATGTGATAGTCTTTGGTATAAGGGAAAGATGATTGCGTCATTTACAAGAGAAAGATTAGAATATCCATTCAAACACATATCACCATCAGGAATTACTGGCACACCAACAGTATCGAGAATCATTGTCGATGAGAAGGTCAATGAAATTGCGAAAAAAGCAATCTTGGCTTCGGATTCTAATCCAAATGGGAGTTATGCAGTGGATTTGAAAGGAAATAAAGAAGATTATCCAACTGTAACAGAGATAGATTCTGGAAAATTCCACACTACTACTGCATTATGGGGAATAGTAGCAAACAAACTAGGATTAGATGAAAGGAAGAATTTAGCAGATTATTATTGTGGAATAGGAATGAATGATGTAGAACCGGAGGATCTTGGTGTAGATATCTATCCAAATAATCTATACTTAATTCGACATATAGATACAGGAACATGGATTTGGAAAGAGGATGGATATAAGGTAAGGATACTTTGATTGAATTAGTTATTTTTGATTTAGATGGAACATTAATTAAATTACCAGTAAGATATGATTTTCTTAGAAATGAATTAAGGGATAAATTTAGTATACAAGGAGAATTATTTCTTATTCCTATGATATTAGAAAGAACAAAAGACAATAATACAGTAAAAAATGAAGCATTCGAGCTTATTTGTAAAGAAGAATGTAATGCAATAGATGGTTTAGAAGTTTATGAAGGAGCAATTGAAGTAATAAAAGAAATTCATTCAAAGAATAAGAAAATTGCATTAGTTACATTACAATGTGAACGTGCAGCAAATCAAATTTTAGAGATAATGGGAATTAGAGATTTATTTTTGAATATATTTACACGAGATGATTATACGGACAGATCTGAACAAATTATTAAGACAATGAGAGAATTCAATATTACTGCAGATAAAACTATGATGATTGGGGACAGGATTAATGATTTTGAATCGGCAGAAAAGGTAGGATGTAAATCAATAATTATCAGACGGGGGGATCAGGATGGAAATGATAAGATGAATTGGGTTAAAGATAACATAGAACTTAAAAAAGAAATTCAGAAAATAT
>JAKUSK010000070.1 GCA_022449325.1 Nitrososphaerales archaeon
TATCTGGCATTTAAATAATTTGTACTGAAATTTACATTTACTTCTGATTTTGTTCCAGTAGAAAATACTGCAGATCCAGAATCAGATGTGCTTTGTGAATCAAAATCGAACATATAAACTTATTTTCTACTTAATTTCTTGATTCAATAAAGTATTAAATTGAAGTGCATAACATCCCTCCTATCCAGAAGAAATAAAAAATATATTCTTTGAAAGTGATTTTCTAAAATAAAATTAAGGGGTAAATCTCCTTCCAGAGTATCGTTAATTCCCTCTCAGAATTTTCCTCAGAATATCTCCAATAGTTTGTTCTCATTCTAGGATCACTAATTCTTCATAGTCAGACATCCTCCAAGAAAAATCCCTTATTCTTGTAAAACAAACCAATTGACATTAAACTGTGTGTCCTCATTAGTAGTAGTATTTTTACTTTTTTTATCGAGATAGCAAATGAGAAAGATGTTATACATAATATTTATAGTCCTTTTTAGTCTTACCAAAATTTCGTGTTCAAAAAAAGAAGACAATGATGGTTCTTCTTCCTCTTCAACTAACTCATACATACATCCCGTTACAGGTAGTGTGATTGGTTCATTTACTTGTGAAACTGAACCAGACTCTGAAGTATTTGAAATTTTTCAACTAGGTACTACGAACTGTAATAAATATTGTGAAAAAGATAGTGGTAGATTATTTACAGCTAATTCGAATAGTGATTGCTATTCAGCATGGAAGAATGGTGAAAAGAATTTGAATTATCAATATATTGCAAAATCTTGGACTCCATTAAATACAGTACATAATGATAGTGAAGTTTATTTATATAATTTTACATCTATAGATTATGATAATGTTTCACTATCTGATAGTAATGGGACATTTAAGTCAAATATATCTATTAAAGGATGGAATAGAATTAAATATAGCCATAGCGTCTCCGGAGACAATATAACCGTTAATATACCCACATCGAATAATCCAGTAATGTCAAAATTTGCTAATATAAAAACTAAATGGAAATGGGCACCTCATAATTATGATCCTGATCAAACACATTCCAATTGGTGGACAAATATTACTGGGCCTGCTTTGAGAGCGTATTACACCTTAAATTACAACATGGCATATTATTTAAGTTCTGATAATTTCTCTTCAACAATTACAAGCAATACAATCAAATTAGATGGTGTCGATACCAAATGGTTTAATTCTTCTTGGGCATCTTATGACAATAACAGTGTAATTGTTTCAAGAATGAGAGATATTGATGCCGTTTTTAGGATAGGTATAGTTCACGGTGGAAATGCAAGTGGTTTAGGTGGTGGTGATGTTCATGGTCTTGCACCACACGTTTTATCAGATGCTATGATATCAAGTGAATGGAATAATAAGGTAAGAAATAATTTTGCTTCCATTTGGTTTCATGAATTCGCTCATTGTTTTGGATTTGGTCATGACAGTAATATGACTGTTGCCCAATCTTCTCCATATGATGCAGACATTTCTACATTAGTCCAAAACGGACTTGTTGATTCATATAAATCTAATAATGAAACCGCCCTGATTTTACCTGGAAATCAACAAGATGGTATTGAATGCTGGAATAACTTAGCAGGATTAGAATGCAGTAATTCTATAAATAGTTTTAATATGGGAAGATATTGGCATTTTGCTGATGACATAATTACAAACAACCTTAATTAAAGGAGTACAAAATGAGCGAGTTCACTGGAAGTTGCCACTGTGGTGAAATCAGTTACACCGTCAACGCCGAACCGTTGCGACAGGTCAACTGTCATTGCGAGAACTGCCGAAAGACGTCTGGAGGCCCATATTTGGCCAGTGTGTTTGTGCCTGAGGACAGCGTGCAGATCAAGGGAGCACCAAAGGAGTATCAGCATTTGGCGGACAGTGGTAACCAGATGACAAAGAAATTCTGTGGAAATTGCGGTGCGCAAATGTTCTCACTCGGTAGTGGGCGTCCTGGGATAGTGAGCATTCGTGGCGGCACGATTGACGACCTTGAGATGATCCAACCCACGATAAATGTTTTCATTTCCAGCAAAATCCCATCAACCCCGCTGGATAATAGTTTGGTAACGTTTGAGAAAATGCCCTCTTGAACTGGTGGATGATCTGTCCTTTGCGATTGAATCTGGGGTTCAGGGTCTCGTCGCCCTTCAATTTTCTCTCGAAAACCATTCTCTTCCTAATCAATTTAATTATTTAACAGTCTAAGAAATAGACTCAAAGGGAGGTAAGATCCGTTAGCGCTATATATAAAAGGCTCTCAGATTTTTTCTTCAATTTTGAATTCATCACTATTAAGAAAAATAGTGTGGTGATGAAAAATGTAGGAACCGTTGGTTCCAACGTAGAACCTATACGGTGTGC
>JAKUSK010000071.1 GCA_022449325.1 Nitrososphaerales archaeon
GTGAAGGACCAGTAATTATTGATGAAGGAGCAATAATTGAACCATTTACATACATTAAAGGTCCAGTATATATTGGAAAAGAAGCAAAAATAAATGGTGCAAGAGTATACCAGAATACATCAATTGGAAAGAGTTGTAATATTGGTGGAGAAGTTCAAAAATCAATAATTTTTGAATATACAAACAAATCACATGAAGGATATATTGGACATTCTATAATTGGGTCGTGGGTAAATATTGGTGCGCGAACAACAAATTCAGATTTGAAAAATACCTATGGAAAAATTAAGATGAATATTGGAAATAAAAGAGTGCAAAGTAATGAAATAAAATTTGGATGTATGATGGGTGATAATTCAAAAACTTCAATCGGATCGTTGGTATTAACGGGAATAAAAATCGGAGTGGGTGGTCAATTACTTGGAATAGCTGGAGAAGATATACCAGCATTTACATTTTATAGTAATTATAAAAAGAAGAATTTAGTTGAATTAGATATAAATAAGGTAATTAGAACACAAGCTAGAATGATGAAAAGAAGAGAAATTAATCAAAATATTTTTGACAGAAAGTTATTACGAGAAATATATAATAACACCATTGAACAGAGAAAGAAGAAGAGAGTAAAAGTAGGGGATATGAAGATTTGACATATAATGAAAGACTGAACGAAGACAGAATAAATAAAATTGATAAATCAGGATTATTTGGTCAGTATGAAAAATGGCCTATTTATGCAAAAGAAGCGATAAATATTATGCCAAATGTACCCCAAAAACGGGATATCAAGAACATCATATTCATAGGAATGGGAGGTTCAGCAACATCAGGAGACATAATTCAGAATTGGTTGAGAGATGAACTTCCAGTACCATTTGAGGTGTTAAAAGATTACAAATTACCAGGATATGTTGACAGTAAAACTCTTGTAATTGGAGCATCAATTTCTGGAGAAACACGTGAAACAATATCCGCATGTATAGAAGCGAAAACTAAGAAAAATGCATCAGTAGTATCAATTTCAGCAGGTGGGGCTTTAATGAATATTAGTGAAAAATACAACATACCGCATACAAAAGTGGAACTAGCATTAACACCAAGAGCCAGTTTATTATATGCATTACTTCCTGCTATTAATTTATTATCTGAAATAGAAATAATAAAATCAACAAAAGAAGAATTTGCAGACATGATGAATTTACTGAATATGAGAAACAATCAAATAAAAAAGAACATACCATTTCAAAACAATGTTGCAAAACAAATAGCAAGTGATATATTAGAATTAGCAACACCTCCAACGATATATTCTGGACAAACATTATCCGCACCTGGATATAGATTCAAAGCGTCATTGAATGAAAATTCAAAAATTCGAGCGCAACACATACTCTTACCAGAACTTTGTCATAATGAGATACAATCGTGGGGAAAGAATCGTGATAACAAAATTACATCAATTTTCTTAAGAGATGATGATGAGAGCTTGGAACAAAGAGAAAGGTTTGAATCATTAAGCCAGATATTGATTAAAATGGATATTAAGCCATTAGAAATATATACAGAAGGAAAAACAAAACTTGGAAGAATAATTGATTTAATATATTTACTAGATTATGTATCTCTTTATCTGGCAATATTGAAAGATATAGATCCGACACCCACACCAAATATTGATGAGATAAAAAAATTATTAAAAAATCGTTTTAAGGAAATTAATTAGACGACGCCAACAAGGCTTGCTAATTCTCTTCTAGAAGCTTTACCTAAAATTTCAGCACTTTTTTCAGGAGCAAGTGGATTAACATATAGTCCGTATCCAGCATCAAAACCTGTATCATAGGACAACTGTGGAATTATTTCAATATGCCAATGAATTTCAGAGTCAATTTCATTCAAAGAATTATGAAATACAATATTATAAGAAGGACTATTAAGAACATTATCCAAACCACCTAAAGTAGAACGTAATATTTGTGCAAGATCTTCAATCTCATTATTATCAATCAATGTAAATGAATATTGATGAGATTTAGGATATATCCAAAATTCAAATGGATGTGAAGAATTCCATGGACAGAAAGCAAGGAAACTGACTGTAGAAAGAATTTGCCTAGGTCCTCCAGTTTCAAAATTAATAATTCGACAAATAGGACATATCCCTAAATCAAAAATTGATTGTTTAGAGAGTTCAATTTCTTTTTTCAAAGATGGAGAAATGATTGGTAAGTTGACCAGGTCAAAGCCATTATGAATGGGATTACCACTAGATAATAGACCGGAATTAGCATAAATTTGAATATTTTTAAGATTATCAGAAAGCATTTGTTTATTAATATTTTGAACTTCAGACAACAGAGTATGTAAACGAGATACAGAAAGTTTA
>JAKUSK010000072.1 GCA_022449325.1 Nitrososphaerales archaeon
TATTTTTGATAAAATATGGTCCGCTTTTTCTATAAGCAAATAATTCAATCTGTCCCGGTGTATCAATAAATACATAATCAGGATTATATTCATCAATTTCTTCTTCAATTTGTTCTAATTTAGTTGCAATAAGATCCGACGCTAAAATTAATGAACCGTTTGGACCTAAATTGTATTTGTCCATTATGTCTTGCAAATTTATATAATTTCTTATGTCTACATCAATTCCATATGGTACATTGCTTACTCCTGGATCTAGATTAACCGTAATTACGTCCTTGCCCTCTTGTTGATACCAATTTGATAAAATTCCTGTTAAATTACTTTTTCCAGACCCTGCAGTTCCAGTTAAAAATATGCTTTTCATCCTGAACTAAGATTTATTTTGTTCCTATTAAGATATTTAGAAATGGTTAAGCATGACAACATTCAAATTGATATTTATGAAGTTTCAGATTATATCTATTGGCAATGAACTTCTCTCTGGAAGAACTCTGAATACAAACCTTCAAACTATTTGTAATAATCTTGCCGACATAGGTTGTACTGTATCGCGTTCTTATGTTATTCGAGATAATTGCGACGAGATTTCATGGGCTTTAAATCAAGCAATATCTTCTGATTCAGACTGGATTATTCTTTCAGGAGGCCTTGGGCCTACATATGACGATATGACTCTCTCTTGTACTGCATCGACTCTCAACCTTCCATTAGAACTTAATGAAATTGCACTTGAAATGATTATTCAACGATATAAGGACCTTGTAGATCAAAATATTATTGATTCATTTTCTATTACTGATAGTAGAAAAAAAATGGCATTACTTCCACAAAATTCCATTCCATTAAAGAATAATGTCGGTACTGCACCAGGAGTATTGATTAAATATGAAAATAAGAATATTGTCTGCCTTCCAGGAGTTCCTACCGAAATGAAAAATATCCTTATTCATGAAGTTTTTCCTCTTGTTGATTATGATAAAACTGACAAAGTAACTTCCAAAGTACTATATATTGATGGAATTACCGAGTCTGAACTTGCACCAATTATTTATGAATTTGTTTCTACTAATGATTTATACATTAAATCTCATCCTCAAGGAATTACTGATGGAATCTATCATATCGAACTGGTTGTTTCTTATCATTCCAAGAAATTATCTGAATCTATAATTAATTCAATTATTGAAAAGTTGATATCTTCAATAAAAATTCGTGATAATATTAGAGTAAAATATTGATATTACTTTTTCTTTTTATCAGATAACCACCAATTAAGATAATCGCTTCCTCTTTGTGAGTTATCTTCTTCATCATATCGTTTATCCTTAATTTTATCTCTAAGGTTTACTAATTCATCTCTGCTAAGAAATAATCCACAACTTTTACATGCCATTTTTCTAGTAGAATAATCAAAATTCATTGATCTATCACATTCTGGACATTTGGTTGTAGCCATTAATTAAATGCTGCTTGTTATTATATTTAAGATTGTTCTGGTTGAATATTTCTCCTCTCTTAATTATTACTATCTGTATTTTTAAATAATTCTACAAATTACTATTATATTATCTGAATAATGATTATTTGTATAGTTAATTGAATAAAAAATGAACAAACGTAAGGTTAATATAGCAATGTTTGAATGACTATTAACATGGATGCTGGAAGTATCGCTTGGCTTTTAACGGCCTCAGCGTTAGTATTGTTCATGACACCCGGACTTGCTTTTTTTTATGGCGGTTTGGTAAGAGCAAAAAACGTTCTAAATTTAATGATGCAATGTTTCATGGTTATGGGACTTGTTAGTATCACCTGGGTTCTCTGGGGATATTCAATTGCGTTCGGTCCAACGATCGGCGGTTTTATAGGAAATCCAACAACTCATCTTGGATTGAATGGAATAATTGGAGCAGAAGCACAAAGCTTCGCAATGTTCCAAATGATGTTTGCTATCATTACTCCTGCACTAATTGTTGGTGCTGTTGCAGATAGATTCAAATTTTCAACACTTATTGTATTTGTTGCTTTGTGGTCTACTTTGGTATATTCACCTATTGCTCATTGGGTATGGGGTTCTGGTGGTTGGTTACTTGAAATGGGAGCACTTGACTTTGCAGGTGGCACTGTAGTTCACATCTCCTCTGGTTTCTCCGCATTGATTGCAGCAATTCTTGTGGGCAAGAGATCAGGAAAACTTGAAAATTTCAAACCACATAATATTCCATATGTATTATTAGGAACTGGAATACTCTGGTTTGGATGGTTTGGTTTTAATGCAGGAAGTGCACTTGCAGCAGATGGTATTGCTGTTAACGCATTTCTTGTAACTAATACTTCCGCAGCCGCAGGGG
>JAKUSK010000073.1 GCA_022449325.1 Nitrososphaerales archaeon
AAGATTCTCCCCTCCTGGCAAAGTTGAAATTTCTGTACCTCTACCACCTTCTCTACGTGGAAGCCAATAATCTTCCAACATACTCATGTGCTTACGTTCATCCTTGATTTCGCCAGAATTAGAATCGTATACAAGTTTGTTCTTGTATTTGTTCATAATGTCACGTAGATACTGTTCTGCTTTGATCTTAGGTAAGTTACCAACATCAATGTAGAATATTCTACGTTCTGGAGCACGAGAGATACGATAGATGACAACCGCATCTTCGATCATTCGTAACTGATTGAGTGGTTTGATTGCTTTGTGTAGATGACTTAAAACTAGTTTTCTATCTGGATCTAATACACCTGAATGTACATAAGAAATGGAGTCACCTGAAATTTGAACTGTTGTACCCCCAGAAGTTTGTGTAATACCTCTTTCATTAAACATATAATATTCTTGAAATCCGGAAGTATCAATCTCAGCGCCTTCACGGCCTTGAGTAATTTTCGGTTGTCTAATCTTTTTTATTTTTAGGGGATCTATTGGGCGTAGTTCTAATATACCACGTTTGGGATTCTTAGTATCAATGATAATGTGGAAATACAATCTACCATCGACATACCACTTTCGAAACATTTCATAACCAATTTTACGAAAATCAAGCAAACGAACTAGTTCAGCAAATTCGTACTTTATTTTTTCTCTAATATCATCTGATAAGTTAGATTTTTCTAGGCTGATACTGACAGGAGATTCTTCCCTATTTGTAACAATTGCCTCATTAACAACATCATCTATTGCTTGATCACATTCGGGATATGTTGCCATTTCCCTATATTTTCTAATCAATTCTAATTCATTTTTGGCGTAACCCTCTAGATCTACATACGTTCCATACGCATTACCTGTAGGGCCAACTTCAAGTGCACCATCTTCTGGTTCTGGAAGTGCAAAAGATTTTTTATTCTTTTGATCTTTGTCAACTCTTCCTATAGAAAATCCAAATAATTCAACTGCCATACATTCTTCCTAATAGGTGAAATGGGAGCGGATTACCACTCCCATGTAAAACTTTTCTTTCATACTTAAATATATATCAACTAAATCCAACGTTACTTTGTCTAGATTTCCAATAACTAAATTCCCATGTTACACTAAATGTTTGGATATCATTAGTGTCCCATGATAAGGTAATTTCTCCTGAACTTGAAGGCCAAACATCAATAAATTCATAAGATTTAGTCGTTGCTGTTCCCACTTTCGAGAGTTGAGAAACTTTCATTGTTCCAGTATAACTGTTAATGGCTTCAAAACCAGCTTGTCTCTTGTTTGTTTTGTGTGAATTTAATCTTTCCATCCAACTTTCAATATGGTTTCGTATTTCCATTTTTTCATCATTATAAATTTCTGTAGTCAATGTAGCTGCGGCTCTATTACCTGGAATTTGTAAAGGTCTTCCCATATATGTAACTGTAGCGGCCTCAATAGTTGAAGCGGGGAATGTTACTCCCTTACACATGAACTTAAAATCTCCAATAGCGGTCATAGCTTCTGTTCCCTTACTGCCTGTAAGTTCACATTCGAATAAACTTCCTAATGCTCCGCCCTGTTTTAATTTTGAAGTAAAAGAATCAACATTAAAATTTGACATATTATTTCCTCCGAAAGCTAGATTAAGATGATGGGGAAGTCTTTTTTACAAGTACACCCTTCGGCAGCTTCCGTCTTCCCCCATCTGTATAGTATTATTTATATGACTTTATTATCAATTATCTTGCACCGATAATTTCTTCAAATTCTACTCCACTTCGTACTGCAACAAATTGTAATTGTATGAAGTTAATGGAACGTGATGGTTTCACGTAAATATCTCCACGAAATTCGTTTCGATCTACCACATCTCCAGTATTATTACTTTCATCACAGACAACTGCGAAATCTTGAATTCCACCTCTACCTTGAACATCTCTCAAGAAAGGTTCAACTGTTGCTACGAATCTACTTCGTGTAAATGCATCGTTGAATTCAAACAAGAAAGATTTGGCCATATTAGCAATTGATTTTTCTAAAAGAATAAACAATCGTCTTACGTTGATACGATCAAACGCAGAAGGTTTTGCTAATAGAGTTTTATCTCCAAAAAGAAGTATTCCACTTCCTGGCATTGCTGTAACAGGATTAACTCCATTCTTATAAAGTTCATCCCTATCTGTTTTATTTGGATTATATGGAAGTTTAATTGCATTTCTAATATTACCACGATCTAATCCTGCTGGTGACCAGAAAGGATCTCTCGCTTCATCTGTAAATGCACAACATCCTGCGATATCACCATTTAATGGAATATATCGAT
>JAKUSK010000074.1 GCA_022449325.1 Nitrososphaerales archaeon
ATCTTCGTATTGTTTCCGGTTACTTGCATAGAGAGGTATTAACACTTTTCTTGGTTGTACTTTTTTACCTTCACCATTAACATATCCTTCACAACATTGCATGAGTGCACTACCTATAGCCTCACCGGTCCATGCTTTTATTGTTCTAGGTTGGAGAATTATATAATCCTCATACTGTTTCATTTTTTTTAATGTTTCTAGAGTTGCCTGTAGTTCATCTTTACTATATGCTATGTTTGGAGATGTTCGACCACCTGAAGTATGATTTGAAATCCAATTCCTCCATTGTGCCTCATCCATTTGAGGATAATCCTTAAAATAACTTTGTCGTTCTTCGTCTGAGGGTTTTGCTTCTTTTCCTTCGGCTTCTCTTCTATCCATCAACATATAAAGTTCATTTCTTATAGCTTCATCTTCAAGTCCTTGTTCTTCTTTAGCGACTTTATTCAAACAGTTAGCGAGACGAAAAAGTTTTCCTACATCTGAATCAAGATCATGTTTATAATTCACGATATTACAAAGTTTCTTGGAATCTCCGAGATATCTATCGGTTGTCATTCCATGAACACCACCAACCAATTTATAAGAATTAGAAGGAATTACTTCACCATTAATTTCTGTTTCTTCTGGAAAATAAATAATAGTTGCTGGATCACTAAAACATTCTCCGTTTTTTGCTTTTCGTACACTTTTTGCTACAAAATTTGGATTATAAGTTATCATTCTAGATTGTATTATAGAATCCATTTTTGGAGCATATTCGTTTGGAATAACTTCATACACGAAATTATCAATATTCATTTCTTCAACAGTTTCCCATTTTTCTGATTTACACATAACTGCAATATCACTTGGTGTGAGATTGTTGGCTACTAATTTTAATTTTGCTGACATAATATTCCTTTATTAATTTGTCAAATTATTTACTCTATTATACCCCCTTTGAAAATATTCATCGGAAGGTTCGCAACATAAATAAAGTCTGTTTGTATTCTTTGCTGCTAAAGCTGTAGTGCCACTTCCAGCATAAGGATCAACAATTGTATCACCTTCGTTGGAATGTTTTTTAATTAATTCCTCAAACATCGGTAAAGATTTTTGAGTAGGATGAAATCTATCTTTTCCTCCATATATTGGATAGTTATAAACTCCATTATCATATTTACTATTAAATGTTGCCTTACCACCTTTTACACAACTAATAGCTATCTCTCTTGCATTTGATAGATATGTTGCATATTGATTGACAGGCATTGGATTTGTTTTAATCCATTCTACAAACCTATGTTTAGAAAACTTACTCAATAAATTTGTCAAGGTTTCTATTTTCCATACATCAAAAAATATAATACATGAACCACCAGGTCTTAGTATTCTATAAAATTCATTTATCGCTTTTTCTAAATCATCAATTGTAAAAGAACTATCCCACTCACCAAATTCAGTAGTTATAGCATATTTTTTTCCAAATTTTTCATCTACCTTTCCACCTTTCTCTAAACTATCTTTATAGGATTGCATCCCAGATTTTCTAGAGATAATATACGGTGGATCTGTAAGAACCAGATGTACAGAATTATTTTCAATCGTAGAAAGTAATTCTAAATCTGTTTTCTTAACGTAAACAGATTCCATATTTTGTAATATCCTTTTTAGTAAGTGAAGCTCCCAATCTGGGATCTTTCTTTGTCAAAACTGTAGAATATTTATTTTTAAGTTTTGGAAGTAATATGGTTAAAACATCTTCACCACTCAATTTCCAAATTTCTACAATACCTTTACCACCTTCAAATCTACAAATGTAATGGTTTTCATATTTACCAAGTTTTTCTTCTCTTAAATATTTTTCTTGTTCTTCCCATGTAGATTGTACACTAATACCATTATATGTACCACTAATATTTTTACCACTTGTGGCTTTATATTCACAGGCGCCACTATGATCAATACCATCTGCACCAGATAGTGTTTCAGAAATTTCGTGTTCTAATTCAATAGATGTAAGAATTTCTTTAGCACGACCATAAGAAAAAGGATCTCCTACTCCTTCTTCATTTTCACAAAGAGTGGCCATTTCAGTATATAATCGTTTAAATTCCTTTTGGAATTTTTTAGACATTTTCATTAGAAACCTCTAGCCCAAATTCGTTTTACAGATTTACCATTTACATAAATGGACATAGTATCGAACACATCAAAGACAGTTCCTACTAGTTTTTCCAATTCATCAACTGCACGGAGATGTCCAGTTTTCACATTAATATTTTCCCAAAGGGAAT
>JAKUSK010000075.1 GCA_022449325.1 Nitrososphaerales archaeon
ATCAAATGTCCAAAATGTGATAATGATTGCCAGAGGGAATTATTCGTTCTTGATACTTGGCATAATAGTGGAGCTGCACCTTATGCTTCTTTATCTGATGATGAATATGATAAATTAATTCCTGCTACATTTCTTACTGAAGGAATTGATCAAACACGTGGGTGGGCTTATACTCTTCTTATTGAAAATGTCATAATGAAAAACTCCAATATTTCACCATATCGAGCATTTTTATTTCAAGGACATATTCTTGATGAAAAAGGTAACAAGATGAGTAAACGATTGGGAAATATTGTTGAAGGATATAAAACACTGGAAGAAAATTCTGTCGATGTATTGAGATTTTATTTAATGAGAAAAGCTACTCCTATCGATAGCCTTAATTTTAGTTTTGAAGAAATGAGATCTCGACCCTATCAAGTAATAAGTACTTTGTATAATCTTCATAAATATCTAAAACAAAATGGCGATTATGATAATTTCAATAAAGACATTCATTCTTTGAAATGGTCTATTGATAATAAATTATTATCTTCTCCTGATTATTGGATTCTCTCTAAATTACAGAATTTGATTAATGAATCAACTATCTCATATAAAGATACTAATTTCAACCTTGTCACTTCGAGTATTGATAATTTTATTATCGAAAGTTTTAGCCAGATCTATCTTCCTATGGTTAGAAATGAGATATGGAATGACGATGAATCACAACTTAATCGTCGTTTATCTATTTATTCTATAATTTCTCATATACTTTACACTCTTGACATATTACTACATCCAATTTCTCCATTCATTACAGAATACCTTTACCATTCTATCTTCGGCGATGAACCGATATTGGGTAGGACTTGGCCTTCAGTTACTGATAATCTCATAAATAATGATTTGGAAAGTGAATTCTCATCATTACAGATTATAATTTCCCAGAGTAATTCAGCACGAATGAAAGGAAAACTAAAACGTAGATGGCCCTTGAAATCATCCATGGTTTATTCTCAAAATCATAACTTGTCTACTTTATCAAATCATAAAGAATTACTTCAAACATTTTGTAATATACGGGATATCGAATATGTAGATGATATTGAACAACTTCCTATAACATTGTCTATATTCCCTAATTATGAGATTCTAGGTAAAAAACTGAAGGCAGATATCAATGAATTTCGACGTATTATCAAGGAACAAGACGCTTTAGTTTTGTTTAAACATTTTATTCAAAATGAATCATTTACTTTTACGATAAATGAAAATTCTTATCCAGTAATGAAAAATGAAATTAAATTCGAATTTAATCCTACTGATGATTATGTCTTATCGTCTAAATCCGGTATAGTAGTTATTATTCCTAAAGAAAGAGATTCAGATCTGTTTATTGAAGGATATATTAGAGACCTTGCAAGAAGAATCCAATCCGAACGTAAAGAAACAGGTCTTGATCCTTCTACAATGTTAAAAAATACATTAATCTACGGTATTGAAGAGAGTACCAAGACTCTTTTAATTCCTAAATTGTCTGAATTAAAATATCTTATTAGAACTAATGATGTTCAAGTCGTAGAAGATTTGACTTTAGGAACTAACTGGAAAGACATAGACATTGATGGCACAAAACTAAAAATTTGTATAATCAATTCCTAATTCCAAATATCCTCTTTATTGTATTAGTTTTACTAGAGTCCTTAATTGACGTAATTTTAACTATGAATTCAATATCTTTTTGATTAAATGTTCTTGTTTGACGTAGATATAAGAAATAAATTATCATTCCAGATGGAATTAGTATTATCAATGAAATTACTGATGACAATGATGAGAACAATAAGTCATATGAAAAATACAAAACAATAGCCATAATTATGGAACCAATTAATGAATTACTTATTGATTTCTTATCATACTTTAAATCTCCAAGTGTGAATGACTTATAGCTAACAATCAACGATGTCGAAATAATCATTAATGCACGTCCATATGCCAGATAATTTACATCTACATTATTATTAAGAAACTGAGAAACTGATATCATCATAATGAATAATAATAAACCTGAAATGTTTGCAAACATAATCCATCTTGTTTCACCTCTGACAAATAATTGACTATTATATATAGAAGAAAATGTTGTAATTCCTATTGCAATTGATATTATTGCAGCTGGAAGTGCGCTATTTGCATATTGCGTACCAAATATTGACATTAATGGAATTGATAATGCTGCAATCATGAATGCAGCAG
>JAKUSK010000076.1 GCA_022449325.1 Nitrososphaerales archaeon
TACTGAGTCCAACAATCACATCAGGCGTAAATTCTGATATAGTAATGTCACGACATAGTACACCTACATCTCTAACAATTTCTTCCCATCCATACCATATTTTTTTCATATAGGTGCAACTGAATCTTCAGGATTTAATTTCTCCATAACTTCTCCTATGGTAATAAATTTACCATGACCGGCCTTTATGAAAGATTCACCACTTCTGAACAATTCAAATTGACCAGTATCCCCTTGTTCTATCTCACAAGTGTCTAAGAGTCTGTTATTAATATCAGCAGAAAGACTTTCTGCCTGTGGTCTATAGTTTCAAGAACCACAATATTTTATGTTCCACATATTATTTTACAGTAATTACTATTGCAATCCAAAGTAACAGAACGATGATGACTAACAGTTCCATTGCAAGTAGTGTATGATACCATACCCATTTTGCTTCGTACTGTTTATCCCTTTCCAGTTCTACTTTGGTCTTACCTTCTTGTAATCGGGGAATCCAATTATTCTCCCATTTTTCTTTAATGTGTTTGAAAAATTTCATATTTGCAAAAATACTTCCGCTCTATCAAGAAGTAAATAATCCATTTTTACTACCTCCATCATATTGAATTGTGCAAGAACTTCTGGTGTAGAGAATTCTGCACAACTGTAGACATCACATTGTACTAGTGATGGTCTATTTTCATCCCATATATGAATAGCGATATGACTAGTTTCAATTATCACTACCCCTGTTATACCTTGATTTCCTTCTTTAGTTACATATCCTGCATATGGCCCTTTGACAATTTTCATGTCAATGACCTTCACCAAATTACGAAGCCATGATTTACATTCTCTTTCCGTTGTTATCGGATGAGTCACCTCTGCACGAATTAATAAGTGTTTGTGCTTCGGCATTGAATACCTCTGTTAATTTGTTTCTAGTTCGTATATTAATATCTATACGATTATAAAAATCCCTCCAAGTGTCCAGAGGGATTACGTTATCTGATTTTATTTCCTTGATTCTTTTTTCTATCCAATCTTTCATGTTAAAATTTAGATATAAATCTTGCAATCGGTTGTACAAATGGAAGTAAAGCGATTGCCATAAGTGCATTCACTCCTGTATGTACCAATGCAATTTGTTTAGTGATACCTTGTGGTAATCCATCAGATACCATGATACCGGCCAACCAGATAGTGCCCGTAGTGCCGATGTTCGCACCAAGTACTGCACCTATTGCAGATGGTAGTGGTAATGCACCAGATGCAACTAATCCGATTATTGCAGTAGTTGAAAGTGATGAGGATTGCCATAATAGGGTACATACGATACCCCCTAAGAACATCCAGTATGGGTTATGAATAAAAAATTCCAGATGTTCCAGTTTTCCCATCGATTTCATTCCACCTGAGAACATTTTTAAACCAATGTAAAAAATTACTAACCCTAAAAGGGTCTGCAAAATGGGATTATTAAATTCCATAAGATTTCCTTTTTTATATTTCCATGAATCGTAAAGTTTTCTGTGTTTTTTTATCATACTAAACCAATCGGGCCTCGTAATAAGAACATTATAATTGCGCCTACCATTCCCCAAAGGAAACTCATATATGACCACTTGAGAAATTTGTATTTACTGAGAGCAAGAATTTTTCCTTGTCCGTATATGTCGGTAGCGATTGCATCATATACTAAATCATCACTCATCAATTTTTCTGCATAATCTTCTTTATATTCATCAATATCTATATGAGCAAAATGACCAAAAAATAAAGGATTAAAATGTGGAGATGTTCTGTCTATATCTCCTGTCGCATCTTTTGGATAATCTGTTTTAGGTATGATTGCAAATATTGCAAAGATTAATGAAAAGAAACACCCTAATGCAAATGTCAATAAAGGCCATCTCATCAACTCATTATCAAGGTTTGCAATCGCAATAGAAAATACAACAGATGCTACTGTAATCATGATATTGGCCTTTGCATCAGCCATTAGACTCAATCTAGTTTGATTAACATGATTAAGACGGAAAATATTATCTACTGCATTACGACTTTGTTTATCTACTGGTACTTTTGCAAAGTGATTAATTTTTTTATCCATGTGAATATTTATCACACGAATGTTAGGGTTAGGTTAAATGTTAGTTAGGGGTTTGTTAGATATTAATAGTTCTGCCGTGTTCTGCAACGGAATCTATTAATATTTTTCTGAGGTCTTTTCTTTTATCTTCAGGCCATTCTAAGAG
>JAKUSK010000077.1 GCA_022449325.1 Nitrososphaerales archaeon
ATCGGATTTCCAATAATCTTTTAGTTTGTATACAGCTTGTGGTTTAATTGAAATAGAAAGTTCCTTATTAATTATTTTTTTAAAATGAGTTATCAGTTCAGTACCTTGGAAATGACCTAATACATCTTCCCAAGAGACGTCGTCATCATATGATCCAAGATTAGGTTTTAGATTACCTGAAAGAATGTTTAATGCAGTAGTTTTACCAACGCCATTTTTTCCAACCATACCTACAACTTTTCCAGGTATAGGAATTGGAAGTCGATAGAGTCGAAATGAATTAACACCGTATTGATGTATTTTTTCATCGCCAATTTCATAGGCCATGTTAACAATAGTAATCGCATCGAATGGACATTTATTTACACAAATACCACAACCGTTACATAATGATTCACTAATCAAAGCTTTATCATCGGAATCGAGAATAATACATTCACTACCGGATTTATTCACCGGGCAGAAGTTAATACATTCCAAATGACATTTCTTCGACATACAATTATCTTTATCCAATGCAGCAATTCGATGTGAATTTTTTATAACGGGAAGATCCATATCATTGAGTTGTTTTTTATTGTGTATTTAATATTTACTCAAATCTTTTTTATATCACTAAATCATACTCACTTATAGTGAGTATCTAGAGTGAGTGAATCCGACGTAACACTAAAAGTACTAGAAGCATACACAAGAGATGTAGGAAGAGGAGTGGCAAGAATAGATTATGAAGCAATGGATGTTTTAGATGCTTCAACAGGCGATATTATAGAAATTAAAGGAAAACGAAATACAGTAGCTAAATGCCTTCCATTATATCCATCAGATGAAGGAAGAGGAGTAATCAGAATCGATGGTTTAATAAGAAATAACTCAGGCGTGGCCATTAGTGATACAGTTACAATAAGAAAGATCAAGGCACCTCCAGCAGAGAAAGTAGTAGTTGCCCCATTAGAATCAATACCACCAATAGATGAAAGATATTTAGCAGATGCCTTAGAAAGTGTTCCAGTTACAAAAGGCGATAACATTATGATTCCATATTTTGGAGGCAGATTAACATTCCAAATAATTGCAGTCACACCACCAAGTGATGCAGTATTAATTACTCAAAGAACAGTATTCTCAATTTCAGAAAAAGGTGAATCAGCAAGAGGAGTACCGCAAGTAAATTATGAAGACATTGGAGGCTTAAGAAATGAAATTAAAAAAGTAAGAGAGATGATTGAGTTGCCATTAAGACATCCCGAAATATTCGAGAAATTAGGAGTTGAAGCGCCAAAAGGTATATTGTTGTATGGTCCTCCTGGAACAGGAAAGACATTATTAGCTAAAGCAGTAGCAAACGAAAGCAGTGCGCACTTCATCAGCATTAGTGGACCTGAAATCATGAGTAAATTTTATGGTGAATCTGAAGCTAGGTTAAGAGAAATATTTAAAGAAGCAAAAGAAAAATCACCAACTATAATATTCATAGATGAGATTGATTCAATAGCTCCAAAAAGAGAAGAAGTTACAGGTGAAGTAGAAAGACGAGTAGTCAGTCAGCTTTTATCTTTAATGGATGGATTAGAAGGTAGAGGAAAGGTAATAGTAATAGCAGCTACAAACAGACCAAATGCCATTGATCCAGCGTTAAGAAGACCAGGAAGATATGATAGAGAGATAGAAATCAAAGTACCAGATAAAATAGGAAGAGAAGAAATATTGGCAATCCATTCAAGAGAAATGCCTCTTGATGAAGATGTAGACATAGATGAGTTGGCGTCTAAAACACATGGATATGTAGGAGCAGATTTAGAAGGCCTGTGTAAGGAAGGTGCAATGAAGACACTTAGAAGACTACTGCCAGATATGAAATTTGACGAAGAGAAAATTTCTTCAGAATTTTTAGAAAATGTACGAGTAATAATGGATGATTTCAACAAAGCATTAAGAGAAATAACGCCTTCAGCGATGAGAGAAGTATACATAGAAACACCAGATGTAGATTGGGAAGAAATTGGTGGTTTAGATACGATTAGAAAAGAAATACAAGAAGCAGTAGAATGGCCTTTGAAATATCCCGATGCATATGAAAAAATTGGTTATGCGATGCCAAAAGGTGTAATGTTGCATGGACCATCAGGTACAGGAAAGACAT
>JAKUSK010000078.1 GCA_022449325.1 Nitrososphaerales archaeon
GAAATCTACGAATTAGATTCTTCAATAGCGGATAATTCATTTGGTGAAACTCAATATAAAGATTTTACAGAATCACTAAAATTTAACCCTGAGTTAAATAAATTAGTTTCTGCATTAGAGAAATATTATGATTCTAATTTTTCAAAACCAGGCAAAGACTTATCTGATGAAAACACTGATGAAAACTCACCTATGTCTGATGACTTGGAAGATTTTTTAGACAGTATGTCATCAAAGTTTGAAGAGTAATGTATAAACGGGGTGTGGCGCAGTGGTAGCGCGCCTGTTTTGGGAACAGGAGGTCGTCGGTTCAACCCCGACCACCCCGATACTAATATAAACAAAGACAAACAAGAACTCTCAATATTATAAAATATCGAATTTTTTATATTATTGAGATAAAAAACCTTCCAGTACTTTAAAATAATTTTCTGGTTCTTCATAAAAAGGCATATGAGAACTATTGTTAAATACTTTTACTTTTGAATTTGGCAAAGAATTATCCATTCTCATAGCACAAGATGGAGTTAATTCGTCATGCATTCCAACCGTTATCAGTGTGGGAATATTAATTGATTTCATTTCTTCAATCCTATTCCAATTTTTTAAATTACCTGTATACAAAAACTCGTTTGGTCCTTGCATAGCGCCATAAACATCCATATTCCAATCATCTAACGAATCATGAATAGATTGAGGCCAAACATCTAATCTGCAAACATGCCGATAATTTAAAATAGTAATTGCAGCTTGATATTCTTCATGTTCTAAACTTCCTTCAGCTTCATGCTTCTCCATCATTTGAACTGTTTCATTGCCTAAGCCATTCCTTAATCTATTAAGTTCACTGATCATGTGCGGCATATCTCCGCAAGTATTTTCTAAAATTAATTTATTTATATTATTTTGATACTTGATAGCATATTCTATTCCAAGCCACCCTCCCCAAGAATGCCCCAATAATATAATTTTACCTAAATCAAATTTCTTTCTTACAAATTCAACTTCTTCTACATATCTACCTATATCCCATAGATTAACATCTTTTGGTTTACTTGATTTGCCACAACCTAATTGATCATATGTGAAGATTCTAAATCCATTTTTTATTAATTTAAGATGAGGATCTCTTAAATAATTACATGGTAATCCTGGGCCACCATTTAATAAAAATATTGTGTTTTCATTTTTATTTACACCAGAATCATAGCAAACAAGATTATAATCATCATATTTTATATTTATTTCACTATAATCTAAGCTCATATAATAAAATTATTTATCTTCAGCTAAAGATTTAACACAAACAAAACATGAAACCATATCACCTTTAGTTACATTCATTATCTTATTTCCTCCTGTATTTCTGCCAGAAGTTTCTTTCATTTCAGACATCGGATTAACCATTAATGTACCCTTGTCTGAAATTATATATATAAAATCTGTATCATCTGGAATAATTTCTGCATGTGCAACTTTGTCGCTACTTTTTAACTTAAATGTTTTTACGCCACTACCAGCTCTTTTTTGGACTCTATAAATAGGCTCACTTCCATCAGCTTTATTCAGCCTAGTCATTTTACCTTTACCTTGTCTGCTAATAACAAATAATTTATCTTCAGGTAATCCAACATCCATAGCAACAACATAATCATTCCCTTTTAATCTTATACCTCTTACTCCAGCGGCGTTTCTACCTAATTCTCTAAGATCAGAATTAGGAAATCTTATAGACATTCCATCAGATGTGATAATCATAATATCTTCTTCTGGTTCTAAAATTTTTACATTTACCAACTCATCATCTTCTGACATATTAATAACTTTCAATCCTGATTTTCTAATATTAGCTATATGACTAATTTTTAACTTTTTTACAGTACCTTTCTTGGTTGCAAATATTAAAAACGAGTCAAGATAATCTTTTAAATTGCCTGCTGAAATCATTGAGGTAATTTTTTCATTCACTCCATCTATTTGAATTAAATTTAAAATAGGAACACCTCTAGTATTCCGATTAGTATCTGGCCTTAATTCATATGTATTAAGAGAAAAAACTCTTCCTTTATTAGTAAAAAACAATAAAATATCATGGGTATCTACAA
>JAKUSK010000079.1 GCA_022449325.1 Nitrososphaerales archaeon
ACGATTAGAAGGTCAATCGAAGGAGTATGGACTAATGTTAATCATAGGGGAAGATACCGCTAAAGATATGGAAAAAGAGTTTGTATTGGTAGAATTGGATACCATTGCAGTTAAGGGTAAAACGGAGCCAGTGAAAATTTATACTTCTATAGGAACTTATAAAGAACTTAATAATACTATGAATTGGCACATGGCACAACGTCAACATGAAAAGTTCTTGGGGTGGTATAGAAGTCAAGCTTGGGGAATGGCAAGAAAATGGATTGATGATTTGAGAAACGAGTTTAACGGAGTAATGATTGGATACTATGATATGATGGAAAAACGAATTGAACAATTAGAACAAGAAGACCTTCCTGATGATTGGGATGGTGTATATAGGGCTACTACTAAATGAAATATGACTTTATTATATTTTCTCCATTCAATAAATCAAGATTTATCGGTGCATATAAAATAGCAAAAGTTTTACGAGATGAAGGATACACTGTAAAGGTAATTGATTTCTTACTTGATTTTTTGAAGGATAATGATTCCTTATTCTCATGGTTAAGAGAGCACACACACAAAACTACTGTGTTTGGGTTTTCTGGTACATTTTTGAGCTTTGCAATTATAACTTCAAATGCGACAGAACATGAAGAGATTTCTCGCCTAAAGTTTGAATTACTTTTTAAGTATTCTCATAGGAAATTTCCTACTGGCGTCAAAATGCTGGGTGAGGGAAGGAGATTTTTTCTAGATACAGATAAGAGAGTTATTAATCCATTATTTGAAAGTTTTTTTGAAAGCTTAAAATCAAATTTTCCTAAGAGTAAAACTGTAATTGGTGGTGCAGGCCTACTCTCTAAATTCATATATAACAAATTACCAATAGACCACTTGATTGTAGGATATGGTGAAGATGCAGCTAAAAAGGAACTTGTAAGTATTTTTAAAGGAGAGAAAGTTCCTGATGAAGTATATCAAAATCCATTTGAATTGAAATATGATTTTCATAACTCCGGTAATACATTCCATTCAACTGAGGCTATATTACCTAATGAAGTTTTACCTTTAGAAGTAAGTAGGGGTTGCAGATTTAAATGTAAATTCTGTGGTTTCGCTTTGTTAGGTAGAAAGATGACAGATGAATACGTCAGAACTAGAAATAATATTTTCAATGAATTGATGCATAATTATGAGAATTTTGGAACTACAGATTACAACATACTATGTGATACGTTCAATGAATCAAATGAAAAACTTTTAATGATGAAAGAAATATTTGACGAGTTTAATAAAATTACAGGAGAGCAAATACAATTTAATTGCTATGCTAGATTGGAATTGATACATAGATTTCCAGAACAAATTAGCATGTTGAGAGATATGGGAATCGTTGGTGTTACTTTAGGAATTGAGACTTTACATTACCCTTCTGCTAAAGCAGTGGGTAAAGGAATTAGGCCAGAAGATGTTTATAAAACTGTAAGTGCAATGAAAAAATCGTGGGGGGAAGAAGCTAAATTACATTCGGGGTTTATTCTTGGATTGCCGCATGAGACAAGAGAAACAGCAAATGAATGGTTGACTAGTTTATATAATGGAGAGTTGGATTTAACTACTTGGAAATTGTCTGCATTGAGAATTAATACAAATAGAAGAGATGAATATTTAGTTAGTACTTTTGATAAAGAAGCAGATAAATATGGTTATAAAATGATTGATAATAAGAGATGGGAAAATGACCATTGGTCTTTTGATGAGTGTGATGATCTATCTGCTAGGTGGGCACAGAAATATGCATTAAAGGGTATAGTTAAATTTTCAGATCATCCTTGGGGTTATATGAATTATAAGAATGGTATTATTGATGAAAATCATCAAACTAATGATAAAATATTTGAAAAATATTGTGATAATCTATTTCAATAGGAGTCAAGAATGCCTATAATGCGTACAGTAACTAAAGTTAGACCTAGCACTGATGTTGAATTTAAAAATATGTCAGAAGGTGAGCAAGATATTCGTAAAAAAGATATAAAGTCTTATTATTTTGATAGTGAAAAACAAATATATTATTACAAAACATTATCGGAAGATGGTTTAACT
>JAKUSK010000008.1 GCA_022449325.1 Nitrososphaerales archaeon
TATTCTCAATCTATCCCAAGCTTAGAAACCTAGGCCCAGGAAGGGAGAATCACCAGGATTTCGAAGTAATCGACAACTTCGACAAGTCTAGTATGTCGTATATCGGCTAAATTTCTTTATCACCATATAATTGATTTGAATGTCTTTCCATTCCATCCGCTGCATTCTGCGCAAGTCTATCCGCCAGTTTATTTTCTTCCCGTGGAATCCATTCCAAGGATACCTTACATCCTTCTTTCTCGTATAATTTTATTTGCGCTACACATGAATCTCTATATTTTTTCAAGTGGGCTGCTTTAACTTTCCAATTGCCTTGTACTTGTTCAATAACTAATTTGGAATCGCCATAAATTTTTAATTCAGACATACCATCAGATCGTTTCAAAGAAAGTACATCTAATCCGCGAAATAAAGCTTGATATTCGGCAACATTATTCGACAAAATACCACTGTCATCTTTATGATCATATGCAGGTATGTTCCATCCTTGTTTATACAAAATATTATTATTGGAATCTAAAACAACCATTCCCATACCCATGTCGCAAGAACCATCGTTCTTGTATTTACAAGAACCGTCAAAATATAATTTGTATAACATTATTTAATTCTAATTAAACGAACTGTTTTAGTTTCTCAGCGTAGACTTCCTTGCTTCCAGCGCCTACCACTCGTTCCACTTCCTTTCCGTCCTTGAATATCACAAGGCAAGGGATTCCGTGGACCTCGTAGTCTCCAGCAAGCTTTCCGTTCTCGTCTACATTGACCTTGACTATGTGGGCCTTGCCATCAAAGTCATCTGATAATTCCTCTAAAACTGGGGCAATTGCACGGCATGGACCGCACCATTCTGCCCAAAAATCAACCATAACAGGCAACTTTGACTGTAGAACATCATTGCCGAATGAGCTTTCACTTGAATGTATAATCTTTGACATACTATATCATCAAATTCCTGAAATATGAATCTTCACATTTTTATTTGATTTTATCTACTAGTATTCTAAGATGGGAGTTCCTGAAAGGATAAAAGAAATCGAAGATGAGATTCGCAAAACGCAGATCAACAAAGCCACGAATCACCATATCGGTATTCTTCGTGCAAAGATTGCAAGACTAAAGCAGGAGCAGGAAGAGAAATCAGGACGTGCCAGTAAATCTACCGGTGGCTATTCTGTACGACGTAGCGGAGATGCAACTGTCGCCATCATTGGATTGCCAAGTGTAGGAAAATCCACTTTACTAAATAATTTGACTGGAGCAGATTCCAAGATCGGCGCATTCGATTTCACAACACTAGACGTTGTTCCAGGCATAATGAAATACAATGGAGCAAAAGTTCAGATACTCGACTTGCCAGGTATCATAAAAGGCGCTGCATCAGGAAAAGGATTCGGAAAAAAAGTTCTTTCAGTTGCAAGAACCTCAAACCTCATCATCATGGTCGTCGATGTCTTCAAGCCTGATCAAACAGATCTACTAAGAAATGAACTTGGACAAATAGGAATTCGTCTTGATCAGAAACCTCCGAACATCACAGTCGATAAAAAAGGCTCTGGAGGAATCCAGATAACAAACCTTGTTCCTGAATCAATTTCTAACTCATTAATCAGTGGAATTCTGCGCATCAACAAGATTCACCATGCGAGAGTGTTCATTCCTGAACCTATAACAACGGAACAATTCATAGACGTTATCTCAGGAAATCGTGTCTACGTAAACTCGGTAACCATACTCAACAAGGTCGACTTGGTGGACAAGAAATCCCTAGACGAAATAATAACGAAAATAGGAAGCAATTGCATTCCGATTTCCGCTGACAAAGACAGAAATCTCGAGGATCTCAAGGATGCAATTTACCAACAACTGGATCTGATTAGAATTTACCTGAGACCAAAAGGAGGAGTTGCCGATTATGAAGAACCACTTATCGTTCCTCGAAACTCATCTATCATAGAGATATGTGCAAAGATTCATCGTGACGTCGAAAAGAACTTTCGCTATGCGTACATATGGGGAACAAGCGCTAAATTCAAAGGGCAAAAAGTCGGCAAGAAGCACATCGTAGAAGACGAAGACGTAGTCACACTTATCAATGCGAAATAGTTATAACAGGAATCTACTTGTAGTAATCAATGAAACCACTCTATGCAGTTTCTTTAATCTTTGGAATTTTAGCTGTTCTACTTTCTGGTATGCACGGAGTCGGTGAAGTGCTACAAGATGGCAACCCTCCTGACATATTGATTAACGCTTGGGGAACGCCTCCTAATGGAGAAGGAGAATGTGACGAAGGAAACTGTTTTCCAGCTATGACAATTCTTACTTTCTTACCTTTCCAAATAGTCGGAATACTTACAATAATCTTTAGTCTTATTTTGGGAATGATTGTAGTGCAGACGTATAGAGAAGCAGAGAATGACGTCCCAGACGTTCCAAACACAGCACCACCTCCATTAAAATCAATTCCGTACAAACGTGGTCAACACATCGTGATCGGTTCTATTCTGATACTCTTGATCGGTGGCGGATTCTTGGCACCAATCCTAGGATTCATATCCGCTATTGCTCGATTTATCGGTTCACGATAATTTAATTAAACGTATTTACTTAGTTTTATCATGTCACTAGTCTCACGACCAGTTCTCGCAGAAGGCGCTATAATGGTATCAATCGCGATTGTACTTGACCTAATATCCAATCTTTTGCCTTCATTACCGCAGGGAGGTTCTGTAACACTAGGGGCAATGGTTCCAATCCTGTTGTTCGCGATCCGTCGAGGATTTGTTTGCGGAATAGCTGCTGGAATGCTGTTTTCAATAGTAACTCTTGCATTCAATCCACCTTTCATAGTTAGTCCAATTCAATTTTTGTTAGACTATCCATTAGCTTTTGGTGCATTAGGTTTAGCTGGAATATTTTCAAGTAACGTTGTTGTTGCAACATTTGCAGGGATCTTTGGTAGGTTTCTAGCTCATTTCATCTCGGGAGTTGTCTGGTTTGGTGAATACGCACCAGAAGGAACTCCTGTCGCTGTATATTCTGCAGTCTATAATGGAACTTATTTGGGAATTGAATTTATTACAAGTACAATTTTGTTGTACATAATACTCAAACGTAACATTCTTGAAATAAAATAAAAAATTTTTTGGAGGACAAAGTCCTCCGATTTGTAATTATCTTGTCAACTATACATCGAAGTACAATTGGAACTCGTGTGGATGAGTTCTTGATGTAACATCGAAGTGTGCATCTCTTGCGAATTCTAATATAGTTTCCAAAAGGTCTCCATCGAAAACTGGTTTTAAGAATTCATGATCGCTTTCTAATGCATCTGCAGCTTCAGCCAAGTCTCTTGGTAAAGCTTTGATACCTAATTCACGTTTACGATCCTCGGAAAGCGTATAGATATTTTCGTCGACTGGATTTCCACAATCTATTTTGTTCTTGATTCCATCAAGTCCTGCACATAACATTGCAGGGAATGCAAGATATGGATTTGCAGTTGTATCAGGACATCTGAATTCAATTCTTTTTGCATTTGGATTGCCCTTGATATTTATTGGAACTCTGACATTTGCGGATCTGTTGCTCCTACTCCAAGCTATGTAGATAGGTGCTTCAAATCCAGGTACAAGTCGTTTGTATGAGTTTGTTGTAGGTGCTACAATACAGGCTAATGCACGAGTGTGTGCCATAATACCGCCAATGTAGTACCTTGCTGTCTGGCTTAATTGTGAATGTTCATCACTCTCATCATAGAATGCATTTTCTCCACCTTTCCAGATACTCTGGTGACAGTGCATTCCTGTGCCGTTATCGCCAACCAATGGCTTTGGCATGAATGTTGCTACCATTCCTTTCTGGTGGGCTACGTTCTTTACTACATATTTGAATGATTGAGCGCTGTCTGCAGAGTTTACCAATGTATCATACATCATGTTGATTTCACATTGACCTGCAGTTGCTACTTCATGGTGATGAGCGTCAATAACTATTCCAAAAGAATCTTCCATTGCAGTGCATGCATCATTTCTAAAGTCCATTAATGTATCCTGTGGTGTTGTTGGGAAATATCCCTCTTTGTGTCTAATAGGGACATTTGTACCCATTGGACCTCCAGGAGCCCATATTGCCTCTTTACTTTCAATCGAATAACTCTGTCCAGATGCTGGTATTTGTGTATCCCAAGTTACAGCATCAAAAACGAAGAATTCTAATTCAGGACCCCAGATTGATCTATCGTATCCGTTATCTTGCAAGAATGATTCTGCTTTTTGTGCTACACCTCTTGGATCTTTAGCTAATGGACCTCCTTTATGTACAGGATGACCCATGCCCCAATTTATAGAACATAAAACCCTTGCATATTTTTTACTTGGATCAGACCAAGGGATTACTACAAATGTATTTGAATCAGGTTTCAATAACATATCTGATTCATTGATGCCAGTAAAACCTCTAATTGATGAACCATCTAATTTTGGTATACCGTTTGTCCATGCATCTTCATCTAATGTATGTGCAGGTACTGTTACATGTTGTAATTTTCCAGGTACATCAGTGAATTGTAGGTCTATAAACCTAATGTCTTCACTTTGAATCTTATTCATTACGTCTTGGACACTCATAGATTTTCTCTTGAGCCCTTCAGCTGTTCTTTCGTATGGCATAATATATGTACAAAACTGGCTATATATAAAGCATAAGCATAAAATTATGAACGTTTATTCAATTTCCTAAAAATAATTTGTACAAATATTAATTTATTTATCGTTTTGTTATTCTTTTGAGTTCCATTTGTTTATTCCAAGCTACTCCGCGTCTATATCTGTATATGTCATTCTTTAGATATTCAATGTCCTCTGTAGCTTCTTTGATCTTTTTCTCTAAACGTCTTTTACCAAAAAATCCTTTCTCTGTTAAAATCTCCTTTTTCAGACTGCGCAGTTCTTTTTTCTTTTCTTTTAGTAATTCTCCAGCTCTTTCTTCGTATGGACTTTGCATTATTATATTTATGACATCTTCATCTTTTTTAAGATATCTATTTTATTGAATTATTATAAGAAACCAAGTCCTATATCCCTTTGATAGATATATTGAATTATATTATCGGTGAAGACGACAAATCAAAATATCCATTTCTACCGGAAGTAGGAAAACAAATGACTGGACGCAATATCCAGGACTTTCTCAATTCCGAATTACCAATTCTTGAAAATGCAAAAGATCGTATAATTTATAGTCTCAAAAACGGCACTTCCCCTGAATTTGACGAAACCATTGAAATGAAAACTATATCAAAGTATTCATTTCCTATTGCAATGTTACTTGTTAGATCGACCAACCAGAGCTATTTGATTTCTAGATTCGCTTTGGCTGAATCACGACGCGTAGAAGATATTCTTCATAATGAAAATCCCGATGTTATACCACAAATTTTCAAAACTATTCTTAATGTAAAACTTAGCCAAAGCAAAGACATTAACGAAGAGTCTAATGTCACTTCTGAATTCCTTGTTAAAAATAGATTCAAGTATAAAATCAGTTTAAGTGATTATTTATCTCGTTCAATCTCCCTTCCAAAAAACCAATGGAGGCTTGTAAACAGGTCTGTTTCATCTGGCTATGTATTTCTCACTCAGGATGAATTGATTACTTTACTCAGGGAAGAAATCTATCAAATGATCCGCTCCAAAATCGAAGAACTAAAAATTCCCCCTGCTTTATTGGAAGACGAATCGATGAAATCAACACTTGAACAGATATTGAAAGTCGCTCCACGTCCTCCTAAGGCTAAAATACAGGTATTTTCAGGAGAATATCCTCCTTGTGTTGCCAAAGCCATTGAAATGATTCAAAAGGGAGATCAAGTGCCTCATTCTGGCAAATTCCTCATGACAACATTCTTGTTACGTGCAGGTAAAACAGTTGATGACGTTATTGATATGTATCCAACAAATCTTGGTTTCAATCAAAATATTACGCGCTATCAAGTTGAACATATTGCAGGGCTCAAAGGAGGTGGCACAAAATACGATGTGCCTAGCTGTAGCACAATGAAAATGAAGGATTTTTGTTATAAAACTGATGCATGTGGAACAATCAAGAATCCTTTACAATTTAACGGTAAAACACCGGTGAAAAAAAATGGAAGAAAAAACAGTTAATTTTTTAAAACAAACATTTAGCGAATATTATAAACAAAATAAATCGCGTATTGCTGAACCGTCACGAATACACGAACGAGAATTTGGTTATTGGCCTTTTGATGGATTCATGCAACGACATTTGTCGGTAACAAATTTTTCTACATTTATTGACGAACTGGTCCTTAAAGCTCCTAAAGGAGTTTATGCATCGTGTTCTTACTATGACGATCCTTCGCTTCCTATGGAAGACAAGGGATGGAATGGCGGAGATCTTGCGTTTGATATCGATTGCGATGACTTGGAACTCAAATGTAAACAAGAACATGATCGATGGTTATGTCGTGATTGTAAAAAAGTTGGTACAGGTCTAAGACCTAAAGCATGTACTAAATGCAAAGAAAATAAAATTACAGTTCTTAACTGGTCATGTACAATCTGTTTAGATGCTGCAAAAGAAGAAATTATAAAACTAAATGATATTCTTATGAATGACTTTGGTATTAACAAGAAAGAAATTTCTATTTTCTTTTCTGGCAATAAAGGATACCATCTCACTGTTGAAAGTTCAACGTACGAAAAATTAGATAAACACGAAAGAAGGGAAATTGTTAATTACGTTCTCGCGAAAGAACTTGATTTGAAGTATATGGGCTTCGATAAGAAAACCAATTTCAAAGACCTACTTCTACGCCTGCCTCAGTCTACAGAACCAGGTTGGCGAGGAAGATTGGTGGAATTCTTTGAGAATTATGATGACAGCTCTCTTACAAACTTTAGTAAAACCGAAAAAGTTGCAAGAATTTATAATTCTAAAAATATTAAATTTAACAAACTTTTTGAAGACGGAATAAAAAAAGTTAGGTCTACTATAGATCCACTAGTTACTTCAGACACTTCTAGAATTTTCCGACTGCCTAATTCATTACATGAAAAAAGCGGTCTTTGCAAAACTCTTTGTAATAGTATAGACAGTTTTGATCCATATACACAATCAGTTGTCTTGGATAATGAACCAATTAAAATTAATATTAATTTCTGCCCTAAATTCACACTTAAAGGAGTGTCATATGGTCCATATAAAACCCAAACACTTTCATTGCCAAAATATGCCGGTGTATATCTAATGTCAAACAAACTTGCACAGGTTGCTTAAACTCGTCTATTTAAAAAGTCTAACCAGTTATAGTTATATCTAATTCAACCCTTAGAAATAATTACATGTCTTCTCAAGAATTAACAAAAAAACTTCATTCTGCCTTGGAATCGGAGAAAAAAACCAACGACCTTACTGATATTCCGGAAGATCTTTACCGTAACGTTACAGATCATATCCAATCAATCAATAACAACGACATAAACAATCTTCAGACAATTGAAGAAATGGTAAACTCCAAAGAAAGAGAAATTTTATCCAATTTATCTCAAATACTCCTTCGTACAAGACTTGCTAAAGCAATTACTGATCAGAATAATATCAATGCCAATCTACTTACAAACGAGGAAAAATACGTTCTTGAACCACTAATTAATGCATCTAAACGTAATGTAAAATTACTCAAAGCTATCAACGATGGCAGTCTTTCATTTCTTAATGGTCTGGATAATCATGATGTTAATCAATACCAAGCAGTCAAATTCCTCGAAGATTCACCTTCCGCTGTAGGCATAGATTCTCGCACATATGGTCCATTTAAACAAGGAGATGTGGCAATATTACCTACTGATAACGCTAAATTGCTCATTCAGCAGGAAAAAGTAGAAGAATTAAACATGGAACTTTGATAAATAATAAAAGTTCAAATAAGATATTTTAAGATAATTCATTACTGATTTACAGACCATGAAAATAGGAAAAGAAACAAATCGATACTGTCCAAAGTGTAAGAAGCATACAGTCAATACTATATCTATTTACAAAGCAGGTAAACAAAGAAAAAGTTCATTGGGAGCCCGTAATCACGAAAAAGATCGAAAGGGTTATGGTGGACAAAAATTCCCAGAACTCAAACGTACCGCAAAAACAACCAAGAAAATTACACTACGTTACAAATGTAAGGATTGCAGTAAAGTAGTCATGGGCCGTGGATTTAGAATTAGAAAACTGGAGATAGTAGCATGAAAAATTCTCGAATACATATTCCACAACCTCGTAGTTCATTCATTTCGATTCAATGTCAAGAATGCGGAACATCTCGTGTTGTGTTTTCAGCTTCATCACTTAAGATTAATTGCGAAAAATGTAATGCAATTCTTGTAGAAAATACCGGCGGAACTGCAAAAATACATGGAACAAATACTTCTCGAGTTGATTAGATGTCGATAGTTGATTCTTTAAAGTCTATCAAGTTTGATTCTATACGACCAGTGACATCAAGACAAACTCTTGTTGTTATTATGGGTCTTTCAATTATCTTTTCTGCTGCACTTATGCTCAGAATATTTCCTGTAAAATATGGTTATTTCCTTAATGAATTCGATCCTTTCTTTGATTATTATGCATCGAAATTTATCGTTGATCATTTTGACGCAAGTGGAATTTCTGGTTTAATGAATTATTTCAGTTGGCATGATTATAAAACTTGGTATCCAGAAGGTAGACCTGTAGCTAGAACTTCTCAGGTCGGTTTACATTTTGCAGGAGCAATATTCTACATAATTGCTAGAGATATTTTTGGTCTATCTAGTTCATTGTATGATTTCATTGTTGTCTTCCCTCCAATTGTTGGCGCACTTAGTATAATCCCGATCTATCTAATTGCTCGTCGAGTTACTTCATCGGGAGGAGCTCTCTTCGCTAGTTTAATTATAGCTTTCTCAACATCAGTAATCCAAAGAGGTAACCTTGGATGGTTCAAATCTGAACCTTTTGCACTATTACTTGCTCTTTCTGGTTGCTATCTATTCCTAACGTTATTCGACTCCGAACGCTCAAATCGAAATATTGCATTTCGTGCTATGTTTGCAGGTTCACTTTTAGGTCTTGCACTTACATCTTGGGGTGGCGCTCAATTCTTCAACATTGTATTTGCAGTCTTAATTCTTGTTATACCATTTCTAAAACTTGACCAGAGGAAAGCAATTTTCTCAACATCAATATTTGTTGCATTTTATCTTATTGTTGCTGCAATCTCACCACGTCCTGGTGCCGCTTTAATTCTTTCTCCGCAAGGTTTAGCATTATTGGGCTCTCTCAGCTTCGCAATTCTTGCAAATATCATCAGAAACTTCGCAGTTGTATATGAATACACTAACATTCTAAAAAATACAATCATTGGACTCTTCTTTAGTGCTATTGTAATTCTAAGCTTAGGATTCTTGTCTGAAGTAAGTGGACGCTATCTCACTGTCGTACTTCCATTTAGAAGAAGTGGTGTTCCATTAGTCGAATCTGTAGCCGAACACTTTGTCCCTACAGGCGCAGCGTTCTTCCAAGAATATCTTATTCTTTTACCATTTGCAGTCTTTGGCGCTATGAAGTTACTTGATAAACGCGATATTAATTCTGTTTTCATTCTTGTACTTGCAGCTTCAGGAGCTTACATATCTGGTTCATTCTCTCGTTTAATGATTTTCTCCTCTCTTGCAATAGCTTTTCTCGCAGCGGTAGGATTCATTACTGTAACTGCGTCGATATTTCGACCATTGCTTACAGGAATCGGAAAACAAGGCACTGGTAAATCTGAAACACGTACAGGATTAAAAATTCTTTATTCACTTTTTATGATTACTGTGTTGTGTATCCCTGTAATTGTGCCAGTTTATGGTTATAATTGGGTTTTTGCAGCAGACCTTCCTACTAGTATCGCTAATTCAGGTAGTACTCTACGAGGAACTGATCCAAGCTTCCTCGAAGCACTTGCATGGTTAAGTGATTCTACTCCAGAAGATTCTGTAGTTGCTGCATGGTGGGACTATGGATATTGGATTACGGTTATGGGCAACCGGACAAGCCTGGCGGATAATGCTACAATAAATGGTACAAGAATTGAAGTTCTCGGCCAAATGTTCATGTCACCCGAAGAAGAGTCCTTGGCAATTTTAGAATCACTTGACGCTGATTATGTATTAATATTCGTAGCTGGACAAAAATCCCAGAACGCGCAATTTGGAGATCTATATGTCCTAGGCGGTGGCGGAGATGAAAGCAAAAAACAATGGTTCATTAGAATTGGAGGCTTCGAAGATGCTCAATTCATGGAAGCTGACGGATTCTCACCTAACCAAAACTTCTGGGAAAATTCATTCCTTGGTAGATTAATGCCATTTGTATGGGAAATGGCTATAGATCGTGAAAATAATATATACCGAGAGTATGAATTCTCTCCTGAAACAACAGATCTATTCAAATACCAAATGAAGTATCCAGCAGACGGAAATGGTCCTTTAAGACTTGCCTTTGCTTCTGAAAGTCTTCAACCAGATGCACCTCCAGGTCGATTTAGTGGTGTATTAATCTACGAAATAGTAAAAGACTAATCGTATTTGTCCGCAATTCTCAAACGTGCATACTTGTCATCTGGAGAAAATTTTGCCGGATGAGGCGATACAGTTTTTTCATTACATTTTTCGCAAGTTTCCTGCAAGCTGTACTCGGAACAGTTTGGACATTTCTTAAGAAGATTTTTCATTATGTCTGCTCCTTAGAAAATGAAAAGTCTGCCTTCTTTCCTATAGATTTCTTTATCTTTTCCAATGCAGAAGATAACTTCTTTTCCGCAGATTTGTAGTCTTCCGAATAAACTGTTATCTTGTACTTTGGAGATCCGAGATAAGAAATCTCCACTTTCTTCCCAGCTTTGTTTGAAAGAACTTGCGACATAGAACTCTTGATTAAATTAATCCCATCAGGATCCTGCGTAGTGACTTGAATTATACCTGTAACATTGACCATTGGAATTGATATCTTACTCTTCGAAATATTTGCTAATTCAGTTACAACTTTCTTTGGAATACCTAATTTATCAAATGCTTCGTCTCTATCTCTTATCAATTCTTCCAATCCCGAATAGACTGTACCGAATTGATTTTCAACCTTATCAAAATATTCGTTCTTCTGATCTTCAGTGAGTTTGGCTTTTGTCTGTAAAGTGTCAAATATAGATCTGGACTTGTCATATCTTTTTATAGATAATAACTTCTGTTTCCTGTCTTCTCCTGAGACCTGCCTCAATGAAAGATCTACTTCCGTCCTAGCTGAATCTACTCGTATTACCTTCAATACAACTTTTTGATTCACTGTGATAAATCTTGATACATTCTTGACCCAACCCGTAGCAATCTCAGAAACATGCAAAAATCCATACATGTTATTGTATTCTTCTAATACGACCTTAGCTCCATGACTAGACATACTTGTTACTAAAGCCAGAACCAATTCTCCTACTTCTGGCATATCTTGATTTTCTATCTCTTGCTTCATCTATAGGAAAAGTTACTTTGGATTAGTTATAAAAATTTCATATCATATAGAAGAGGTGGATAATAACCACAGACCAAGTATTGTGTAACCAACCATCAGTAACAGTATTGGCGCCTGACTCATGATTGATTTCTTGCCATCTTTGAAAACTCTAAGAGAGATTCTATGGGCTATGTAGACCGAAAGGATATGACCAATCACAATGACCGCCACTTGATAATTCCAAAGCAATATGAAATCTATGGTCCTCACAATCTCATACGAACTTGTTCCAAAGATATCCCACCCAAAACCAAACGGATCGGAAATCAACTTGATAATTAATTGCCCGTTCAAAAAGAAATATGCGGAGTAGTGCGCCAGGTGATAGACGATCGATATAGGAAGCAGCGCTGGAACAAACTTCTGCGCAAGATCCAAAGTTGTAATGTCCGTCTTTGTAATTGCTCTTGATATTGCAACAAAAGAGTAGAATATGGAGAAAAATGCCAAAAACGACACTATGATTCCCGCAGTGTTGACATAGATTACATCGTATCTTCCACTTCCCCCAAAGGCATCGATACCAATAACATCATACCAAAACAAAGTTGAAATTAACCCATCAAAAGATACTACAGACAATATTAAGATTAGAAAACATAGCTGATCAAAACGATAACGAGCATCCAATAATCCAGAAGCTATGGGACGCAACAATATCTTTCCATCCGATGTTACACGAGTTGCCGAAAAACTCGACACAAAATTAAAGAAAACCGTGAACGGCTCGCAGTTGTCCAACCATTTGTTCTTTCCAAAGACACGCATTCCCGCCAGAACAATTATTGAGTAGACAAAAATTATGTTTCCAAGAAACTGAGGATGTGCGGGCGTAGGATAAACCAATTCAATCCATGCAAATATTAGGAAAAACCCGAAGGCAGGCCATGACTTTAACTTGTCAGGATATTGTCTCAGCGGTTTCTCATCAAATTTAATTAATTCAAAAATGTTTTTCCATGGGTTCACAAAGTTCCAACTGTCTCCGAAGAGTATGTGCAGCCAAATGAATCCGCCCCACCAAACTACCCAAACAAACGTTGGCGCGAAATTCTTGACAGGAAATTGAGATCCCAATACTCCTGTCAGAATTGTCAATATTAACAGTGAAACTGAAATGACCTTGAACACATTCAACAATGATTTGTTTCTATACAACGCATCAACAATTCCAACGTTCCTTAAATTATACGTCCGATAGGAATCATCATGCGCCTTGCTTCTAACGAACAAACTGATTATGGCAAACGATGCAATCACAGCAGCTCCTCCTCCAAACCAATACAGGTATCCAGGAATAGGAAGATCTATCTTCGACCCGAAACCGTGAGCATAGGCATTAGGAATAAGTAGAATTTGAATTAATATTATGATAAAAAATAATCTCTTCATTTCCTGAACGTATACATAATTGTGTACTGTCTACAAAAAAACTTATTGAATCACGCTCTAGGCATGACTTCCAAGAATCCAATCAATATGGCTTCTTCCTCTTCTCCGTGCCCATGTTCTTCCTCCATATTCATACCAGGTTCCATCTCAGTTTCTATCGTAAATGTCTTGCTTGCTTGATTTCCTATTAATTCGTGTTCTGCATTGACCAAACTAACATATACTGTATGTTCACCTTTTGGAATAGCTTTCAAAGTGTATGATTTTTCATCAAATACCATCAAAGCCGAATGATCATGACCTTTTATCTCTTCATCTAACTTAACATGCCAATGAATACCTTTAGATGGGAATTCCACACCCTCGATTTCTACAGAAACAGTAGCCGTATTGTCCATTACCATAACTGATTCTATACTAATCTCAGCATTGCTTACATCCATATTCATGCCACCCATTTCCATTTCATGTTCGCCTGTATGTATCTCGATTTCAAATCTACCTGGAAACATGGCAGAGAAACTCAATACTTTAAGCTCATCTGACACAAGCATTATCTCATGATCATATTCATGTATGTGGAACATCAAATTTTCATCAGAAATTATATTCAATAACACTTGATCTCCTACTTCAACTGAAATTATCGGAGGATCTAACGTCATCTTCCTGTCAACTATACTAATATCAAATTCCTTCGTCTTGTCGTCTTCTATCACCGGTTCTTCTGCAACTTCTATCTCAATCTTTTCTTCAACGACAGGTATTTCCTCTTCAGGTCCATCATATGTGAATATCGCTGCTGCTAGTAAGACTATGCCGATTATTGCATACAAGAACTTTGGATTATTTCGAATACTCATTTCCTAAAAAAAAACTATACTCACTAAAATAAAAACGTCTTGTTGTTAATACCCTAGTGAATAACTTATTTTATTAAACTATGCAGCGCCACGTGGTGCTTGACATACTCCAGCTGGGGAGTGACATCTACCAGTTTGTGCATTGCATACCTGAGCTCCACCACAACCACAGTCAAATTGACATGTGTTGCAAAGTTCATGAGCATCACAGACACCATTACCGCATGAATTTGATAGAGTTGTACATGTATCTGCATCCATCCAGTTTGGACATTTGTATTGAGGTGCATTTGGAAGTATAGGTGCTATGTCTCCAACAGCAGAAATAGTTAGAGATTCATCTTCTCCACCAATTCCTAACATTGGAACTCCACCTGTAAAAATCATGTACCCTATTATTGCGGTTGCTATTAAAAGCGGAATAGGAATAAATTTTTCATATTGTGCTGACATACAGATTACTGTAATAATGAAGTTAATAAATATTGCTGAAAAATTATTAATTTTATTAAACTCTTGGAATTACCGTAATCGTTCCAGTCATGTATGGATGTGGCTTGCAAAAATATGGAAACGTGCCAACCTCATCAAATACAAAACTTGCATAATCTTGCCTTTGCATATCAATGTCAAACAAGTTATCCGGAGCAGTTACTGAATGAATTACATCATCTTTGTTATACCATGTTACCTTGGTTCCTTGTACGATAGTTAATCCATGAGGTTCAAAATTATAATTCTCTATATCTATCTGAACTTCATCCATGCCCACTACATCAAGAATCATGAAGAAAGTTCTTACAGTATTCTGACTCTTTGCAACAATGGTCATGTTGTGCTGGCCCACTGCCATCTCTTCCATTGGATCAAAAGTTACAGTTGCAACTTTTTCACCATCTTTACTTACAAAATATGCAGAATTATCAAAATCAACTTTTATCCCAATTAATGGAGTTTTTATTGAAAACTTTACATCTGATTCAAAACCGAGTTCCGAGGAAAGTAAAAACCTTGTTTCAACTTTTTCACCGAACATTGTCTGTACAACTTCCTGTTCAGGTTCTACATTGAAGAATCCTTTTTCAACTACTTCTGAATTTATATTGGATTCTGGATTCTCTCCGTTACTAATAAAAAGATAACCAATGCCAATTGCAGCTAAAACAGCGACGCCTATTATAATATAATTTCGCACAAAACTATTATTGATGGTTATAATATAAAGATATGACAAAAAATATGAAATTTATTACTGTTATTCTTTCTCTACTTTTACTCACTTTTATTCCCCAAGCTATATCACAGTCTCCAGAAGGACTCAATTGGACACAACCCGCTTTTGACATTTTTAATTCTGGACATAACCCACAACAGATTATAACCCGTGACAATGTCCACGAAATTGAATTGAAATGGATCTATCAATCACCCGAAAGACCTGCACCAATTCCTGGAGCACGTATGGCATTTGGAACACATGCACCACCTATTGCTGTCTATGGACTGTTGTATTTTGTTACCGAATCGAACAAACTCACGGCTCTCAACACACTAAACGGGGAAGAACTATGGTCATTTCAATACGATCCTGTAGAACTTGCAATCTCTGATGAATGGTCGATGCTTGAAGCACAACATTCAATCAGCTTTTTCCATGATTTACTTTGGATGCAGACTAATGACTGCAACATCTTTGGCTTTGATCCATTTACTGGAGAAATAAAAAACGAGATATTGGATACGTGTACAGATGTTCCAGGTAATTCAGGAAAATACGTTGGACATTATTCTCCAACATTCTTTGAGACAATAATAATTAGTCGAGTGTCTGCAGGCGGTGGAGGAGGAAGAAGCTTTGTTGCTGGTTATGATGAATTTAATGGAAGGCTATTATGGCAATGGTTTTCTGTACCACCGAGTGGAGGAGATCCTGAATGGGATTTTAAAGACGCAGCAAAAGGAAACATAAATCCGTATCCCGGTGATTGGGGAGCAAACAACCTGATTGGCGGCGGTTCTATATTTTCCTTGATTGCTGTCGATGAATCTACTGGAATAATTTATTTCCCAACCGGAGCTCCTGCCTTATCTTATGACGCGTCTCTTAGGCCAGGTCCAAACCTTTATGCTAATTCAGTCGTTGCTCTCGACGCGAATACTGGTGAAATGATCTGGTACCATCAAACCACTCCTCATGATATCAATGGACACGAGCCTGCTCGTTCATTAATTCTTGCAAATGCTACAGTTAACGGTGAAGAAAGAAAGGTAATTCTCTCATCCACAAAAGGTGATTATGCATATGTTTTTGACGCTGCAACAGGTGAGCTCTTACACGATCCTATTAGTTTTGGTGCACAAAAAATCAGCGCCTATAACACAAACCAAGGAAATAATGCCGATATGAATTTATCTCAAGATGTTCTTGAGGGTCGTGATTATTGTCCCGGTGCTTTTGGAGGCGCTGCAAGCACTTCAGCATTTGCTGATAACACTTTCTTTGTAGCTAGCCAAAACTATTGCTCCAAATTCAACGTAGGACAAGTTCCTTACAAGGATAAAATAATCAATGGCTTTCAAATCGAACCATCTTTAGCTGGACAGAGCTCAACAGTTCATGCAATCGACGTTTCTACAGGCCAAATTAAATGGACCTTTCCAATTGAATCTCGATATCAAGGCGGTATAACTGTAAGTGGTGGTGTAGTGTATCTTGTCGATCTTTCTGGAAACTTTTATGCACTTGATTCTGAAAACGGCGATGTCTTGAAACAAATTCCTATGAACGGTGCAGGAAACACTGGAGTAACAATTGCATCTGACGCGAACGGCGATATGCGTTTGTACATCGCAACAGGAGGAAGTAAATCCGGAATCATAACTGCTCTGGGTCTTCCGGAAACTTTAACAACTGAAGACGAAGGAATTTCTCGACGTGGATTAATAGGATCTATAGCTCTTACTTCTATCGTTGGTTTGTTGTATCTTGCGTTCTTGAGATTTTATAGGAAAAATTAATGCTATTAATTTTTCCAAAAAAGAACGTATTAATTATTAATATTCTCCAAAAAGTTAATATATATCAACACTATTAATAATTTAATGAAAATTATTAACCTCGCTACATTATTCATGTTAATATTACTCATCCCCTCCATCTCCATCTTTCAGGTTACAGCCCAGATGGACGAAGGTCTTAACTGGGAGCATCCAGCATTTGATCGAACCAATACCGGTTTTAGTCCACAAACACAAATTACAAAGGACAACATTAACGATTTAGAATTACAATGGTCATTCCAAGTTCCTGGATATTGGGGAAGTGGAGCAGGAATACCTGGTGAAGTTATATTAATCGAGGGACATGCAGGTCATGATCATAGTGCCCATGGCGAGGGTGGTTTTAATTTTGAAGTACCTCATGTACCAACTGGCGTACAAACCGTACCACTTGTTGTAAACGGCATTGTTTACATAGCCAGTGAATTCAACGTTCTCTTTGCACTAAATGCAGAGACCAGCGAACAAATTTGGCGTTTTGCTGCACCAATTGGCTCATTTGATGACAAGGATTGGTGGGCTCGAGTATACGCCCAACATAGCATCGATTATTTTGACGATAAAGTTTGGATGCAAGCTAGTGATTGTACAGTATACGGATTAGACCCAATGACTGGTGAAGTGTTGGTTAACATTCCTGATACATGTAAAGACATTCCAGGTAACACCGGAATATATTGGGGAAGTTTTGCTCCAATCGAATACAATAATCTTATTATTACACGACCTACTGGAGGCGGAGGCTTCACAGGGGAACGTGGATTCATTTCTGCTTATGATAAAGATAGCGGAGAACTTGTATGGAGATGGCTAACAGTTCCGCCTACAGGCAATGAAGAGAACTGGGCAGCTGATTTAGTTTCTCTCGGTAACCTTGACAATTATCCTTGGGACTGGGGAAAATGTGAACCAGTAGAACACGCTGGACACGGTGGACACGGCGAAGAAGAAGATGGACACGAAGAACACGGAGAAGATAATAACGCAGAATTACTTGCAATCATGACTGAGATATCAGAACAAGTTCATGAATTTGAGGAAAATGCTGCTGAATTAGGAGTCGCTAACGATGAAATCACAGAAATACTTCATGAAATCGAAGAACATGTAGAAGAAATCGCACACGAAATTGAACATCCTCACGGAGGAGATCTAATTGAAATGATTCATGTAGTAGAAGAACATTTACACGAACTCGAGGAAATTGTATCTGATCATGGATTACATGCAATACTTGGTGGAATAGAACATGCCATCGAGGAATTCGAAGCACATAAAGCTGAAGGACATGGTGGACATGGTGGACACGGCGAAGAAGGTGAAGGACACAAAGAACACGGCGAAGAAGGTGAAGGACACAAAGAACACGGCGAAGAAGGTGAAGGACATGGCGGACACGGTGAAGAAGAAGGCGGACACGGTGGACATGGCGGACACGGAGACGGAGCCGATGAAATTAATTATCTAACAGCCGACGAATTACGATTACTTGCAATGGTAACTGGAATAACAGTAAACATTCATGACTTCGAGGAAAATGCTGCTGAATTAGGAGTCGCTAATGACGAAATGATGGAAATCATTCATGAAATCGAAGAACGCCTAGACGACATTACACGCGACATTCAATCTAATTTCTTTGCAAAAGAAAGACTAGATGAACTTATGCATGAAGTAGAAGAACATATCCACGAACTTGAGGAATCAGTATCTGACGAGGGATTAGTTTCAATACTTGGTGATATCGAAGAAGGCATCGAGGAATTCGAGGCTTTTGAATTAGCACCACCTGAAGAAGCACGTACCAGAGAATTACTTGCAATCATGACTGTAGTCGCTGAACACGTTCATGAATTAGAAGAAAAACTTGCAGAACTGGGACTTGAAAGCGATGAAATCACAGAAATACTTCACGTAATCGAAGAAAATGTAGATGACGTTGAACACCAAGTTGTACATCCTCACGGTGCCGATCTACTTGGACTTATGCATGAAGTAGAAGAACATTTACACGAACTCGAGGAGATTGTATCTGACGAGGAAGTCCATGCAATAATTGAGGAATTAGAACACGGCATTCATGAATTCGAAGAACGTTTTGCAGTTGATGACGCTGGACACGGTGGACATGGCGGACACGGTGGACACGGCGAAGAAGGTGAAGGACACAAAGGACACGGCGAAGAAGGAGATCATGACGGATCATTACTCGGAATCATAGCTGAAATCGAACACGGTGTTCATGAATTCGAGGAAAAACTTGCAGAACTGGGACTTGAAAGCGATGAAATCACAGAAATACTTCAGGTAATCGAAGAACATATACACGAAATGGAAGGAGAAATTGAAGCTGGACACCATGACCATCTAATGGAAATACTTCATGAAATCGAAGAACACGTTCACGAACTCGAGGAATCAGTATCTGACCATGAATTACATGCAATACTTGGTGGAATAGAACATGCCATCGAGGAATTCGAAGCACATGAAGCTGAAGAACACGCAGGACATGGCGGACACGGTGAAGAAGAAGAAGATGGACACGAAGGACACGGACATGGCGGACACGATGATCACGCAGAAGGCCTTCATGATTGTAATTGGATTGGAGGAGGAAGTGTATGGACTCTTATTGCATTAGATGAAGATACGGGAGACATATTCTTTACAACAAATGCTCCTACCCCTGACGTTCCTGGCGACATGCGACCAGGACCAAATCTCTTCACATCATCGGTCATATCCTTAAACGCAAATACTGGTGAAATGAACTGGTACTATCAAATCGTAACTCATGATGTATATTATCACGAATCTCGTTGGACTACAATCCTTGCTGACATTGAATCAAATGGTAGCACTAAGAAAGCAGTTATTGTAGGCGCAAAGACAAACTTAGTTCATGTTCTTGATGCAACTACAGGAAAACCGATCTACGAATCAATTCGTGTAGGACCTCCTGCAGTTAACACAGTAAATGCTGACATGGGCAACGACGCCAACATGGAACTTTCTCAAGGTGATTTAGTTGGTCAACAAGTATGTCCTGGATTCCAGGGAGGCATTGATGCAGCCCCTGCATTTGCACATAATACAATTTACGTTGTAACTCAAACCTTCTGTACTTCCTTCATAGAAGAATCAGGAGCTCCATTCAAAGATGGAGAAGCTAATATATTCCATCACGTCGCTGGACCTATTTACTTTGATTCATTCCACGTTGGTAACTCCTCATTGTACGCTATCGACGCATCAAACGGACGAGTCAAATGGGTCTACGAAATGGAAAACCGAAATCAATACGGTGCTGTTACAACCAGTGGAGGCATAGTATTCGTTCCTGATAGAATGGGAATAATCCATGCAGTCGACGAAGAAACCGGCGAACTTCTTAGAAAATTCACCACAGGTGGATTGGGAGGAGCTGGCGTTTCAATAGGTTCTAATGCAAGAGGACAAGCAACACTCTTCCTTACAAGTGGAGGTGCAGGTGAATTTGGTCAAAGAACTACAGGAGTACTCCAAGCTTGGGCATTACCTGAAGACTATGTAGCTGAAGTACCTACATCAGATACAGGCCCAGATACACTCGCTCTTACTGCATTGGGAATTGCCATTTTAGCAATTGGCTACTCAGTATATATCACTAGAAAGAATCAGTGAAAGAATAGTTCGAATTAAATGCAACCACGTTAATTGTAATTAACGTGGCATTTACTTTGAAATTTATATTTCTTCTCCTGATTTTTTTCCTAGGATTTCTAGTAGAACCTAGCTTTGCTCAGGAAAGTCCGATAACAGAATTTAACATTCCTACAAATGGTACATTCATCAATCCGTTTGCAATAACTGCTCACAATAATGACATATGGTTCACACAAAGACTCAATCCATCAATCGTACATTTTGATGCGGAAACATCTAACTTCACTACGTACCACATCTATCCGCCTGAAGAACGCTATTTCTATCAGGAGACAATTCAAATGTGGGGGATCATAGTAGGCCCTGACGGATTGGTATGGTTTACTGACGCGACCGAGAATAAGATAAGAACTCTGGATCCCAAAACAGGTGAATTAAATGAATTCCTTCAGCTCGAAGATGACTCATTGCCTTGGGATTTGAAATTCGATAGCGACGGAACCCTTTGGTTCACGGAATTTGGACGCAGCTTACTTACTAGCGTAAATCCAAACGACGTTAATTCCTTGACGGAATATCGTATCCCTTCAAACATATCCAGCCCAAGTTATTTTGAATTTGATAACAGTGGAAATATCTGGCTTGTTGAATCAGGTCCTGGAATTCTCACAAAGTTTGACACTGACAAAAAAGAATTCACGCAATTCTTGCTGCCTAGCGACGGTGTAGGTAGTGAGACTGTTAATCCAATTGGAATTGCAATAGACAACCAAGGAAACATTTGGTATAGCCAATTTAGAACTAGTCTTATTGGAAAATTTAATCCAAATACAGAAGAAATTACGGAATATGCAACTGGAACTCTTACTGCAGGCACTTACCAAATAATCAGCGACAAGGATGGCAACATATGGACCACGCAGTTCAGAGCTGATAGACTCATCAAAATCTCTCCCGAAACTAATTCAATATCAGAATTCAAAATTCCAACTGACAATACATTCACCCAAACATTGACTTCCGACTCTGAAGGGAACATATGGTTCGTGGAACGAAACGAAAACAAAATTGGATTCTTCAATTCCAAAGTTCCAGAACCAACAACTATCATTTTTGATTCAAGTAAACTTGTTGTAAGTAGACCTGAATCAACCACAGCAAAATTTGACTTATCTTCAGAGATAGATGTCTTCTTCCTTGCACGTGGAAATGAACGAGTTACGGGAATTCTGGATGGAATAATTATAGAGTTTACACCATCTCACACAGATCCTTCAGAAATGACTTCTGTATCCTACTCTATTCAGGCTTCTAGAAGCCTTCCTGCAGGAATATATCACCTGACGATAGGCGCTGCGACAATGGACCTAAGCTATTACACTGGTTCATTTGTAGAAATTGAAGTATCCACAGGGCTTACTGACCCTATATTCCTATTTGGTGTCTCTGTATGCCTGCTCTCTGCCTTTCTTGTCTTAAGAAAATCACGCGTCTAAATACTTGCTCAAAGATTTCAGCATCTTCTTATGCTTCATCTCATCCTGATCAATTGATTGAAGCAAGGCACGGACTGCTGGATGACTGGTTTTGACCAATTTCGTCATCAACTGTTCACTAGCATTTTCTTCTTCCTCTATCATCTGTTTCAGGTATTTCTTTAATT
>JAKUSK010000080.1 GCA_022449325.1 Nitrososphaerales archaeon
AACCTGTAGTTGAACCAGAACCTGTAGTTGAACCAGAACCTGTAGTTGAACCAGAACCTGTAGTTGAACCAGAACCTTCATCTGTACCTACTATTTCTATATCCTCTTTAGATGTTGAAGCAAATACTGTTTCTGTTAGTGTTACTATAGAAGGTGAATTTGATCATTGGCATGTAGATCTTGACAATCAATTAAGTGAATCAGGTATGGCGGGCGGTATTATGGTTACTAATTCATTTAGTTATAGATTTGAAGATGTTCAACCGGGTGAACACACCATTTATGTTGGCTTAGTTGATTCATCTCATTCTTTAATTGGCGAACAAGCAAGTCAAACATTTATTGTAGCAGAATTAGTAGTTGAAGAACCTGCTCTTGAATGTGAATTTGGATTCGAGAAGATCGAGGTTGACATGGTTGAATCATGTGAAATAATTGTAATTCGAGAAGATGTATTTATGGAAATCAACGGTTTATTTGAATTCAAATTATTAAAAATTCAAAAAGGCGTTACAGTAACTTGGAAGACTACTGAAGAGAACTTAGGCGCAGGCGGCGATGTAAATTTCCATCAAGTCAAAGAAGTAAATCCTGACAAACCTGAAGAAGAATTATTTGATTCGGGTCAACTAATTCTTAATAAAAAATGGAGTTATACATTCAATGAAGTCGGAGAATTTGAATATATCTGTCCTCCTCATCCTTGGATGGTTGGAAAGATTATTGTTGTAGATGAATAATCTATAGTAATAGCCCCGCCCAGATTCGAACTGGAGTTTCGAGGAATTTCCTAATTCCAGAACCTCGTGTCCTTAGTCATAAATTTTGACCAACTAGATTCTGCTGGATTTAATCCATCGACAGGGCTTCGGGGCTAATCACTGATTGGGTAAGCTTACTAATTAGGATTGTTCAGTATAATATCAAAACGGGCCGGTAGTCTAGCGATCGTTTTCGGACAATCTGGTTAGGATTCCACTCTCACAAATTATATTGAGCAAACAGTGGCGGTCGAGAGTTCAAATCTCTCCCGGCCCATTAAAATTTATTATCCTTTCTTAATGCCTACTGAACGATTCTTTAATCTTAAGTCTGTTTTTTTACATTTTCTACATCTAGTAGCTGTAATTGGATTTTTACCTCCGCATTTCAAACAAATTTTAAAGAAAAGTCTACGTTTTTGGGCTAGTTGTTTTTTCTGTATATCTGTTATAGGCATGATATCTTGTTATGCTATTTCCTTTATATGAACTTTTTGGAATCTACTCTATTACCATCATACTAAGAGTTGAAGTTACACCTGACATTTTTCTTAATGCGAATATATCGCTTTTTAGCTCATCTTGGGACGATGATTCCATTGATATCATGAAATCATATTTGCCATATATTGCATGTGATTCAATAACGCCTCTGGTTCTTTCTAATTCTTCTTTTACACTATCTTCATAGCCCGATTTCACATTTAATAAAATGAAGGCTTTATTCACAATAATGAATAATTCCCATCCTACTTGAAGTATTTGATTATGAATCATGCGTAAAATTTAATATGCCTAATGTCGAAATATACAATAAGTGAATATAATGTCTGAAGAATTCAATTCAACTAATAACAATGAAACACAATCCCCTGTTGAACAGGATGTTCAAACAACCGAACCAACTGTTAACGAGTCAGTTGAAACACCTGCAACAAATGAAGTAGTTAATACTCCATCTCAAGAACCTGAACGTGATCCTAATACCATTTACGTTGGTAAAAAACGTGTAATGAATTATGTATTGGCGTGTATGACAATATTACAAAATGGTTCTGACACTGTAACAATCAAGGCTCGTGGACGTAGTATTAGTGCTGCAGTTGACGTTGCACAAATTCTAACAAGGAGATTTACGCAAGGTATATCTGTTAAGAGTATAAGTATTGCTACCGAACAAGTTCCAAATCGAGAAAGTAACGAAATGAGCAATGTTAGTTCAATAGAAATAGAAATGGGCAAGTAATAATTTTTGCCCTAATATTTTTTTATTAAATATATAGA
>JAKUSK010000081.1 GCA_022449325.1 Nitrososphaerales archaeon
ATGAATGTATAATTTGTAATAAGAAATTAATTATCAGTGGGGAAAAGATAAGATGTGAGGATGAGAGATCACACAAGAATGAGCCCAAACTGATGAAGAAATTAGATAGACAAAAGGTCCGTATAGTAAAAGAGAAAGAACGTGTAAATAAAAAACACAACCGAGTTGAAGATAGATTGAATAAAATGAATTGAAGGTTGAAGTTGATAAGAAAACAAAGGAATACAATCTCAATACTTCATTGAGAAACTATATAGATCCAAGAATATACAAGGATTGGTCAAATCAAGTAGAATTAGATTGGAATAAATTATATCCAAAAACATTACAAAGAAAGTTTCAATGGGTAGATTCTACAGAAAAATAAGAGTTATTTAGCCCACTTAATTGAACAACCAATACCATGAGTTTCAGGGTTATTAACATCAGAATCAGAGAGAATTGCATCTAAAGCAAGGCATAAATCGGAAGAAGTAACAGAATCAGGATCTTTATTATCGTCAATACGGCCATGATATCGTAATTTTCTATCCGAATCAAATACAAAGATTTCAGGAGTAAATGAAGCGCCATAGGATGAAGCGACACTCTGGTCTTCGTCTCTGAGATAAGGGAAGTTATAGGATTTTTCAGTGACGCGGGTTTGCATCTTTTCAAATGTATCTTCAGGATAATTAATTGTTTCGTTAGAATTAATTGCAACAAGGGATACTGATCGGTCAAGATAGTCTTCTTGGATTTTTATTAATCGATCTTCGTATGCTTTTACAAAAGGACAATGGTTACAAGTAAACATAACAACAAGGATTTTTTTATCTGAAAAAGAAGAGAGATTATAGAAATCATTGTCTGTAGCCTTTAGATGAAAGTCTGGAGAATTTGTACCAAGAGGAATATGCGACATAATAAAAGTTGACAAGAGGTTAGTTTTAACGTTTTGCAAAGATTTAATATAAAATACATTAGATATATAATTAATAGATTATTTTGATCATTCCTGGTGCACGAAAATTAATTGACAGACTAATTCCCGAAGTATCAGATAGGGAAATTGGTGATCCTCACATACAAGGTGAAGATATAGAAGTTTTTCCATCGAAAAAAGAAAATTTTAGATTAATAAATAAAATTGAATCTCCAAGAGACATAGCTTTTGTAGATGGAGGGAATTTGGAATTAATTGGAGCACCTAATTTTTCTATACAGTTAAACAGAGTATATGGTGCAAAGTGGCATAATGATCGTCGTATATTTAACAATAAAGTAGAATTCTATTCAGCGACTTATTCAACATCACTAGTTGATAATCAGATTCAATATAAAACAATCTTCGAACCAGGTACGAATAATAATGACGTGAGGAAAACATTACCAAAAGAAGAGGATTTGTCTTTTGCTGCCAATGATCGGAGTATAATGAGTGGTAATCAGGTAGCTGATATATCGAGAGTTTCATCGATAGGAAGAAGATTTTCAGAATGGACAAATGCAACCAATCTGATTGGACAATTAAATGAAGATGATATTTTAATGATTGATGGAACGTTGCAAACGAATTTTACTAACGAATCAAAATATTTATCGAATTTAAGAAGAAAAGCACGAGAAAATGGAGTAATTTTATGCGGATTGTCAAAAACAAGTTCGTTGCAAACAACAACAGGTTTGTCATTGTTAGGTAGTATAAACAGGTTGGCAGAAGAAAATAATATTGAAAGAGAATGGTATTATCCCTTTGCAGTCTCGACTGCAACAGATCACGATGTAATGATATTTATTATAAAATTATCAAGGAATTCAGATAGGATTTTTCGTTTTGAGGTTGACAGAAGGACATTTGAAGAATTAAATGATCTTCAGATTATTGAGATTTTTTCGACGATTATGAGAAATTCTAATGACCTGTCATTTATTGGATATCCTTATGGACTAATCGATGCAGATAATATGGCAAGGGTTTCTTAT
>JAKUSK010000082.1 GCA_022449325.1 Nitrososphaerales archaeon
TACAAGAATGATTACCAATAAGGGTTCATTGAAAGTTTCTGGCACAAACATCGACTCGGTGCAGATAATACAGAAGGGATAAGATGCAAGCTCCAAATCCACTTCCATGGGGCGCTCAGGATAGATTTCAAGCCCATTTTGTTGTGCAGCAAACACCAGATGAAGAGTTATCACCTGGTAAAGAATCGGAATCAGGGCCTCTACGACGTGTTGCAAGAACAAAACTAAAAACCACTGGTCACTTTGGTTCAAAAAAAGTAGTTGCTGTTACATGGGAAGGGGGAAAGCTTGCAGAAGATCTAAATGCTGATTCATCATTGAACGAAATGATTGCTGGTCAATCAGTTAATGACGCAACAATTTTTGTTGACCCCACAGATAATGGAATACGCATTTACGGAAAATGGAAAAACAGTCATGATTTTGGTATCACAAAAGAATTGTTTGATATTTATGACAATATTGCAGGTTACATAAAGAAAATTAATTAGCTCTCCACCAATCTAGCGATAAATAATCAATTTTGGATTTACTTCGTGGTATAGCCAGAATAAATTGCTTCTTGACACTGCTAGCTAATCTACCTGCTAACACTACGGCAGTAGAAGAGATGTCATCAGTTTTGTTGTAAACTTGTACTAAAAACGGCGCATGATCAATTCCTGGACCTCTTTCATACACAGCAAAGTCACAACCAAATTTTATTCCAGGGTTGATAACATAACCTTTTTCTCGAAAATCTTTGTACACTTGATATTTCTTATCAAAATTATGATATTCCTTTCTACATAATCTAATTAGTGCGCTTAAAGACACTCTCTTTTCATTTTTAGTGATCTTAATTTTTGAAATTTCCTGTAGGTAACAGCCTTCAATAAGATCTAAAATTAATGGAACATTGATCTCATCTACATTAGGCTTTGGAATTCCTATAGGTTTCCCAAAATAACCACTAGCAAATAAATTTCTAGACTCTTGGATATCCCAAACAACTATTCTATTTTCTAATAATTCGCCTTTCAAATCAAAGACTTAATGCTAATAATATGAAAGAATCAGAAACTTCCTGACATTTATCGGCCATTTCTTCTATCGCTTCTATAACATCTTTCATCAAGAGCAGTTCTTTTGTGTCGGAAATTTCATTTAGTGCAGTGATCGACATTATACGATATTTGTTATCGATATCGCGTTCAATTTTCTGGGTTTCTTGAGCAAGTTCAATAGCTTTTCCTGCATCGATGTTCAAACTTCTAATAATTTCATTTAATTTGTATATCTCATCAACCACCAATTCAATTAGTTCTGTTAAATCCTTATCCAAATGTGAGGTTTTAATTGTTGTAAGTTTGATGTTTGAGAGCTTGAAAGAAATACCAGTTATGTAACCACCAATTTCATCCATCGTATAAGCAGTGTTTAGAATATTATCTCTATTCAAAATCAAACCACCTACATCTGCAACATCTCTTGTAATTTTACGTCTAAGATTTTCTACTTCTGCCTCTATACTTGAAATTTCTTGAAGTGCAGTCTTAATTCCAGTTTTATCCTTGTTTACCATCAATTTTGGCACAGTTGAAAGGACCCTGCTTGCGTTAAGAATTCTGTTTATCTCATCTTGTAATACAGCTAATGCCTTTCTTTTCGCTTGAACTTCTAATTCCCCGCTATACATAATGAATAATACATTATAGCTCTTTTCTAATTTATATCATGCTTTCTCAAAGCCAAATATTCAATTTTCTTGGGTAATTTTGGATTGTCTCTTATACAATGTTAAAACTTCTTCAGGAGTAGAAGCATCTTCAACTGATTTTTCATATCTTATCTTTCCCGTGAATTTTGGAAATCTTAAAGCAAATCCACTACCCTCTCTAATTAAATTCATTCCAGTTTTATGTATTGGGCTTAAAGTTAT
>JAKUSK010000009.1 GCA_022449325.1 Nitrososphaerales archaeon
TGAAGCATTTTATAGATTACAAGATCCTAAAAAACAAGTTGCAATTGTTCCAGTTAGTGCAAAAACTGGTGAAGGCATACCCGAATTGATTTCATTATTGATTGGATTGACCCAAAGCTACTTGAAACAAAAACTTACTGTGAGTGGAAATACTCGCGGCATAGTTCTTGAAGTTACCGAAGAACCAGGTCTTGGAGATACTGCAAATATTATTCTTACCGATGGTATATTAAACAAAAATGATGAAATCGCAGTAGCAAAGAAAGAAGGCGCTGTTTTAACAAAAATTAAAGCAATATTCATGCCAAAACCGCTCGATGAAATGCGTGATCCCCGTGATAAGTTTTCTCCTGTGAATCAAGTAGTTGCAGCTACAGGTGCTAAGATCTCTACTTCTGATTTAGAAGGTGTTCTTGGCGGTTCACCAATTATTGGTATTAATGACGGTAATCTTGAACTTGTAAAAAATGAAATCGAATCAGAAATTAAATCAATTTTTGTTGAAACTGATAACGTTGGTATTATAGTTAAGGCTGATACTCTGGGTTCTTTAGAAGCTGTTGTAGATACTCTCAAAGAAAGTAATATTGCCATTAGTACTGCTGATACGGGGATGGTATCGAGAAAGGATGTAATTAAAGCTCAAGTAATCACAGAAACTGACAAGTATCTTGGAAGTATACTCGCCTTCGGCGTTAAAGTTCTTGATGATGCTAAAGAAGAAGCAAATAAAAATGGAATTAGAATATTTTCTCAACCTGTTCTTTATGATTTAGTAGATGAATATCAAGATTGGGTTACTTCTGACAAAGAAAATATGCAAAGAACTGAATTAGATTCTATTATTCTTCCTTGTAAATTCCAATTAATTAAAGGAATGGTATTTCGTAGAAACGGACCTGCAGTTTGCGGCGTTGAAATTCTTGGCGGTTCATTAAAACAAAAATCTAGTATTATTAATTCTGAAGGTAAAGAAGTAGGCGTTGTTAAACAAATTCAAGACAATGGAGAGAACATTCAAAATGCCCCTAAAGGTAGTGAAGTCGCTATCTCTATGAACGAACCTGTTATAGGTCGTACTATTCGCGAGGGAGAAATTTTATACTCTCTCCCTAATGATATAGGTGTTAGATTACTAAAAGATCGATATTCTGATTCATTATCCGAAGACGAACTTGCTATTCTAAATGAAATAATTGAATTACGTCGTAAAGTAGTACCTTTGTATGGATTTTAGTATATTTCAAAAAGATTTATAGATATAAAAAAGAAGTGAAATGTTACTTTGGCAGAATTCAAAATTGTAGTCTCAGATCCCAAAATCGGTAAATCCATAACTAAGGAGATTAAAGATAAATCTGCCCAAACTTTGTTGGGTATGAAAATTGGGCAAGAAATAGACGCTACTATTGTAGATATTGATGGAACATTAAAAATCACTGGAGGAAGTGATAAAGTTGGATTTCCTTTGAGAGGAGACGTTCATGGCAGTGGTAAAAATAATATACTATTAACCGCGGGCGTTGGCTTTCGTTCAAAAGTTAAAGGAATGCAAAAACGAAAAATTGTTCGTGGAAGTATGATTTCCGACGAAACTTATCAAATTAATACGATACTTGTTAAAGGAAATCTTGTTCTTGAAGAGCCTCCAACAGAGGAAGATAAAGCAGAAGCTCCGGCAGAGGAATCTAAAACCGAAGAATCTCCAACTAAAGAAACTCAAAGTAAAGAGAAACCAACCAAAGAATGAGATAATAATAAATTCAATTAATACTGATTTATACCATGCAAAAAATTCCTTGTCAACCTGAAATAAATATTGGTACTGCCGGTCATGTAGATCATGGTAAAAGTACAATCGTCGATGCAATTACGGGTAAATGGACAAGTGCACATAGTGAAGAACTTCGTCGAGGCATTACAATAAAAGTTGGTTATGCAGACGCCGGTTTTTATCAATGCAAATGCGAAGAACCTTATAATTACTCTACTCAAGAATCTTGTCCTACCTGTAAAACCAAAGGTAAGTTACAACGCGTTATTAGTTTTGTTGATGTTCCTGGTCATGAAAGTTTAATGGCAAATATGTTATCTGGAGCAGCACTAATCGACGGAGCTATCCTAATTATCTCTGCTAATGAAGAAGTTCCAAAACCGCAAACTCGTGAACATCTTCTTGCATTACAAATGTTAGGTACAAAACAAATTGTTATTGTACAGAATAAAGTAGACTTAGTTTCCACTAAAGACGCTAAAAATAATTATAAACAAATTAAACAATTTGTAAAAGGAACTGTTGCTGAAAAAGCACCTATTATTCCTATTTCTGCTCAACATGGACTTAATATTGACGCTCTAATTGCTTCAATCGAAGCAAATATTAAGACTCCTGATAAAGATAAAAAATCTCCTCCTTCTCTTCAAGTATTACGTTCTTTTGATATTAATCGCCCAGGATTATCATTAGATAAACTCGTTGGCGGCGTTCTTGGTGGTTCATTATCAAAAGGAGTGTTTAAAGTCGGTGATGAAATTGAAATACGACCAGGATTTCTTAATAAAAAAACCAATAAATATGATTCTCTTTTCAGTAAAATTTCTAGTTTAAGTAGCAGTGCTGGATTAATGGATAAAGTCTATCCTAGTGGATTAGTTGCAATTGGTACTGATTTGGATCCCTCTCTTACAAAAAGTGATTCATTTGTCGGTGCAGTTGTTGGTCGTCCTAACGAACTTCCAGAAACATATTATTCTCTAAACATTGATGTCAATCTTTTTGATTTTGCTATAGGTTCTACTGATATGACTAAAGTAGAAAAATTAAAACGAAATGAAGCATTGAGATTAAATTCTGGAACTGCAGTTACTGCAGGAGTAGTTACTAATGCCAGTGCTGATAAAGCTACAATTGATTTACGAAGACCAATTACTGCTGAACAAAACAGTCGAGTATCTATTAGTAGACGAATTGGTGACCGATGGCGTCTAATTGGTGCGGGGGTAATATCTTAACATCTTGAGAACTATTGTTCTTGATACTAGTTTTTTAATTCATGTTGCTAATAATCCAATACCCGGTTCTAACTATCTATCCGAAATTCAATCATACAATCTAATTACGATTAATGATGTTGTTAAAGAATTATCTGGAATATCTAAAGATCGAAAAAACTTTCTAAAAACTAAACGATCCAAAGAAGCATCTCTTGCTTTGCAATATATTAAAAATATACCAAAAGAGGATGTTTCTGGTTCGGAATCAACAGACGACAAAATCATCAACTATGCTTCTAATAATCATGATATAATTGCTAGTTTGGATAGGGATATCCTCAATAAGGCTGTTAGGCACAATATTGATTCTGTTACTATTGAAAAACAACGCTTAATCTGGCGTATAAGCTATAATCGATAAAATGATTCGCAAAAATCGAAAAACTCATATTGTTCCCTTTCGCGTTAATCTTATTCTAGGTATATAGATATGTTTCAAATTATAGAAGTCGAAGACGTTGTACGTGTAGAACCACTAGATTTTAGTGAGACCCTAAATAAAATGGCTGAAAAAGTCCTAAAATTAAAATATGAAAGTACTCTTTCTCCTGATTTTGGATATGTTGTTTTGATTATTGGTGTAAAAGCTGATAAAGTCGGAAAAATTCTTCCAAGTGACGGTGCTACTTATCATACTGTTAACTTTAAACTTCTTACTTATTTACCAAAATTGCAAGAAGTTGTTGAAGGTGACGTTGTAGAAATTACTGATTTTGGTGCATTTATTCGAATTGGTCCTACTGATGCTTTGTTACATCTTTCTCAAATCACTGACGAATATCTAAACAGTGACGTACGTCAAGGTCTCATTACTGCACAACAAAGTAACAGAGTAATTAATGTCGGTACTCGTATGCGTGTTCGTGTAACTGCCTTGAGTCTTGCTCGTGGTAGTTCTATGGGTAAAATTGGCGTTACTTGCAGACAACCATTTCTTGGCGCAAATGATTGGATTGAAGAAGATCTAAAAAAATCTTCAAAAGATACTTCTAACAAAAAGGAATCTGAATAATAATGGCTAAAGAACTTGCTTGCAGAAAATGTAAAAACATTACTTCTGGTCGTGTTTGTCCTAGTTGTGGAGGTACTGACTTAAGCACTGATTGGTCTGGATTAATTGTCTTATCTAATCCTGATAAATCTCAAGTTGCTAAACAATTAGAATTCACAAAACCAGGAAGATACGCTATTAAAGTATCTTAATCTCCATCTTCTGTAATCTTTATGATGTAAATTGGAAGTAAAAAATCTCCCAGAAAAATACCGAGATTTCCTAAAACGTCCTTTTGGAGAGTTAATTCCTTCGTCTAAACCTTCTCTTCAGGAGATTAATTCTATAATTAAGGATTCTTCTTATCTGATTACTGTTGGAGATGCATCCTCTGAAAATATTTCTCAATTAGGCATTAAATCTAATATTCAAATTATTGATTTAATGGAACGAAGAAATAAACGCAAGTTTCCTAACTTAACTTGGAATGAAAAACGTTCTATTACTAACCCTCCTGGCACTTTATCTACAGAATCAATTATTCTTTTACGAGACCTAATCAAACAAAATATTGATTCTCTCATTGTTGTTGACGGTGAAGAAGATCTTCTTGCTCTGCCTTCAATTCTCTTTTCCCCAATACATTCACATGTATTATATGGCCAACCTAACGAGGGTCTTGTTATAGTCTCAGTTACAGAATCATTGAAGGTTAAAGTATATGGTATATTGATTGAAATGGGCTTTGATGAAAATATCCTAAAGTATTAATAGCTGAAATTATTAAGCCTTGTATCGATGAACTTCATAAAATTTGAAAAACGACAGAATCCATTGCTCGAGCGAACTGAAATTTCTGTAATATTTGATGCTGAGAATTCTTCTTTTAATCGACGTGAAGCCGCTACTTTGATTGCAAAAGAAGCAAAGATTAATCCTGATACTGTTTATTCTATTAAATTATCTCATAGTGCTGGCTCTCATTCTGTTTCCGGTTTATTTTATGTCTATAAAGATCAAGATACTGCAAAAGCATATTTACCTAAATTTATTCTAAATAGAAATATTCCAAAAGTAGAAGAAGCTCCAGCAGAGGAAGCTAAAGCAGAAGCTCCAGCAGAGGAAGCTAAAGCAGAAGCTCCAGCAGAGGAAGCTAAGGAATAATCGGTTGATTTATCATGATTGAAGAAGAATCTACTACAACCGAAGTCAAAGAAGAAGTTACTGAAGGAGAACAAGTAGAAGAACAAGTAGAAGAAAAACCTGTAGCCAAGCCTAAAGGAAAAAGACAAAAACGAAAAGCACGTTTTAGTCCTCAGATTTATAAATTCTATAAAGTTGACGATGATAAAGTTACACGATTACGAAAGGAATGCCCTCGTTGCGGTAAGGGAACTTTCCTTGCCGAACATTCTGATCGTTTGTCTTGTGGTAAATGCGGTTATGCAGATTTCAAACAATCTAAAAATTAAGACTATCTAAACAATTTTTAATAAACTCTCAGGTTCTATCAAGTATTGAGGAGTTTCTTTCATATTCCTTTTCCTATTTATCTTTGAGAATAATTCTTTCAATGCAATATTATACTTCACTCTTCCTGCTAATAGATGTATATAATAATGATTAATTATTCTCCTAATGATTCTTAGATTAATCATTACCCTGCTCTTTCTTTTCTTATTAATCAGACGTACAACTCCCTTTTCATAACGTAATTGATTATCTTTCTGCAATAACTTTGCTGCCTCATTGAAACCTTTTAAACTTCTTTTTACATTTTTTGAATTATTTTTTCCTGAATAAGTCATTATATAGCTATATTTTACAGGAGGATATATTCTCATTCTGAATCTTAATCTATGAAATAGGAAAAATTCTGCTGGTATTTTTAAATATTCACTCAAGCTTCTGTATTCGATTTGTAACCTGTCTATTTGCTCTAATATTATTCTCTTTTTATATTCAATTTCCACCCTATCAAAAAATTCTGGATTCACTAATACCTCGTACGGATTTAACAATCTTCCAATAACGAATTCTCCTAAATTTCCTTCTTTTGCATCTCTAATTATAGAGTCTTTATCAACAAAAATTGCGGAAATTTCTATCTTGTCGAAAATATATTTGTATCTTACTTTATTCTTGTAATTATTAATCACAACAATTACGTCATAATCACTTTTTTCATTCGCATAACCTGCAATTCTTGATCCATACATACAAATTGCTTCTATATCTAATCCTTTTACCACTTTGTTAATTATACGAATTATTCTTTCTTTTTCCTTATCTTGATTTAGATTTTTTTGCATTTTGTTCTAACTCTTTAATTTTCTTACCTATATCTAAATCAAATCTTGTTCTCATAATTGTTTCTATTGGAATGCTTGATACATTATTTTCCAAACTAACTCGACGTACAGGTAGACTCTTATTTATCCAATCATTGCTTGTTTTCTTAATTAATCTCTCACCAACCGAATGATTCTGAAATTTTTCTTTTAAATGTTTTAGAATCTGAGGCGCTTTATTACCGTGCGTAAAAATTAATTTTGGCTTAAATGATCTACATGCATCAGCATATCTTGCCTCAAATAAAGTACTTGATATTTCATCTGAAATTATGTCTAATCTCTCAAATTTTCTTACATATTCAATATAATGAAGAAATTCATGGGCTAATATTGCTTGTATTGTACCTTTTAATCCAAATGCTATTAATGGAGCTGACAACTGAATGATTATTCTTACTTCCCCTTTCCAAATATGAAAAATATTTCTTGCAAAATATGGAGTTGGACTTCCTCTTTCTAGTGATGTAAACGCAATAGGTAAAATCGGCTCAATATAATATTCGGGATATCGTATTTTTGAAGCTTCTTCAATTCTGTTTATTCCATTTTCAATAAATTCTTTCTTTCTTTTTATATCTCTAATTATATTCTTTGGAATTGTCTTTTGTATGTTTATATCTTCAAATTTTCCAAAAGGGTCTTTTATAATTTTCTCAGGTTGTTTGTTATTTTCTTTATAACTTTCAAATGATTCATAATCAACCTTTTGCATATATTGTTTATTACTTTCTCTAATCTAATGGAATAGGTGTAAAATAATTAGACGGATTTGTTAATTATTCTCTAATTTCTTTACTATCCACGTTTGTGTCTATTCTTGAAATAAAACTCAATTGATGTCTCTTCATCTCAATAAATGTCTCAGTATGTGTGACTCCATCTATCTGAGATATTTTTTTTGATACTAATTCATGTAAGTCATCTAACGATTTCGCACTTGTCCAAATCAGTAGATCAAATCTTCCAGTTATCTCAATAATTTCTCTTGCTTCATCTATTAACTCAATATCCCTTAATATCGTATCTCGTTGCCTTGAACTTATATTACAACCAATTACTGCTTTTACTGGATAACCCAATAAATTCTCATCCACTTCTAATGTGTATTTTTTTATGAAACCCTTTCTAATTAATCGATTAATTCGACTATATACCACAGACGAATTGATACTAATTCTCTCACTTAATTTTGGAATTGATATGTTTGATTCTTTAATCAATTCTCCTAAAATTTTTATATCTATTTCATCAAACTTTTCCAATTCTTAATACTTTCTCCTCAATATTATGAAAGATATTGATAATAATTAAAAACTATGTGGAAACTTAATTTTTAATTATATTTGAATTAATTAACATCTCACTTGTAAGAATTACGCCTTTTGCGGCCCCCATTCTTGTATTATGAGATAATAGTACATATTTTATTCCATTAGGAAATACTTCATCCTTTCTTATCCTTCCCACTGATGTTGTCATCCCTCCTTCTAATTCTCTATCCAATCTGGGTTGTGGTCTAAAAGGATCTTTATGTATTGTAATTAATTTCTTCGGCGCTGATGGAAGATCCATGTTTGATAATGAGTTAGCAAATTTATCCATTACTTTAATTACATCTTCGACTTCTGCTTTCTTTTTTGTATTTACTAATACTGATTCTGTATGTCCATCTAATACACCTACTCGAGTACATGTTGCTGATACATTATATTTTGCATTAACTATACTATTTCCATCATAATTTCCTAGAATCTTTTTTAATTCAATTGATACTTTCTCTTCCTCTTTAGGTATGTATGGAATTATATTATCAACTAAATCAAAAAGAGGTATTCCTGGATTCCTTCCTGCACCTGATACTGCTTGTAATGAAGTTATTACTACTGAATCAATACCAAATTCATCTAAAATAGGTTTCAATGTTATTACGAGACCTGTAGTTGTACAGTTAGCTTGTGGTGCAACAAAACCTTTCCATCCTCTTTTCTTCTGTTTCTCTAAGAGCGGCACGTGTTCATCGTTTACTGTTGGAATCAATATAGGTACGTCTTTTTCATACCTATATGCAGATGCTGTACTTAAAACAGGAATGTGTTCTGCAAATTTGGACTCAACTTGAGCAGCTCCTGCTTCTAATGCTGAATAAGCAATATCAAATTCAGTTGGATCAATTTCGTTAACATTCTTAACTGTCATATCTTTGATATTTTCATTTATTTCGCCTTCTCCAAACCATTGAATTGAACCCGCACTGTTCTTTATTGCATCTATGTATTTCTTACCTGCAGACCTCTCAGACGCTGCTAAACATGTTACTTCAATCCATGGATGGTTTTGTAAACCTGAAATGAATTGTTGACCTACCATTCCAGTGGAACCTAAAATTGCTACTTTATACATCTTATTTTCAAGAATATATTAAAAAATTTAAGAGTATTGTTTTAAAATTTATTAGTCCATCTTGAATTCTTTATGAATTGCTTCAATTGTTTGTTTTAAATCAGATTCCTGTACTACAAACGATATATTCTGCTCTGAAGATCCCTGTGCTATCATCTTTACGTTTATATTAACTCCTGATATCGCACTAAATAATTTCGCTGCTACTCCGCTTGTTCCCTTCATTCCTGCTCCCACGATTGATACTACACATACTTCATCATCGGACGTAACATCGGTTACAGAACTCTTTCCTAACAAACTAACTTGAAGAACACTTACAGCTTTTCTTAAATTCTCACGTTTAATTAAAAACGTTATATTTGCTTCCGAAATACTTTGTGAAATCATTATTATGTTTATCTTATTTCTACCTAACATGCTGAATATCTCTCCTGCCGTTCCTGGGTTTCCGACCATATTCATTCCAGCAATTGTAATCATCGCTAATCCATTTAGTGATGCAACAGCTTTTGTAATTTCTTCAGGTTTTACAATCACATCATCATTGATTAAAGTACCATCTCCGTCAGGTCTGAATGTATTTTTTATCCTTACAGGAATATTTGCAGCTTTTGCAGGTTCAAGCGCTCTTGCATGCATTCCTTTTGCTCCCATAGTTGCCATCTCTACAGCTTCATCGTAAGATAACTGTGGGATAGTCTTTGCAGTTGGATAAATTTTTGGATTCGCCGTTAGTAAACCATCTACGTCAGTCATAAACCATACTTCATCGACACCTAAACACATTCCTATTAATGATGCAGAAAAATCTGATCCGCCTCTACCGATTGTCGATATATCACCTTGTTGCGTTGCTCCAATAAATCCTGTAATTACCGGTACAGTGTGTTCAATTAATTCTGATAAATTGTTTTTAACATTATGTTGGGTAACTTTCATCAATGGCGATGCATTTCCAAAATTATCATCAGTCATAATTCCTACATCTCCTCCTGTAAAAGATTTAGATTCTATTCCTATGTCTCTAAGCTTTGCAGATATAATTGGTACTGCTAAACGTTCTCCAAAAGAAACAATCTTGTCTTCAGTTTTATCACTAAGTTCTTTAACTATTATTACTCCATTTACTGTCTTTTGTAATTCTTCAATTAGTTCACTTACTATTCCAGAAACTTCGTTTTGTATTTCATTATTTTTGATTATCTCTTTAATGGCACCATGATGTCTATGAGATATTTCTTCAATAATCTTTTCGTTAATTTTTCCCTTTTTTGCATCTTCTGCTAATTCTAATAATTCATCAGTTGTTGATTGTAATGCAGATGAAACTACTATTACTTGATTATCTTTTTTAACCTTCTTGATAATTTCGCATACATTGCTAATTTTTGTTCCATTTCCTACTGAACTACCTCCAAATTTTAACACTAATTTCATTCCTAAACCCTCATATTCTGTTTGATTTCAACCAAATCTCGAATCATAGCGCTTGCAGTTTCCATACCGCCTGCTCCTTTTCCTATAATTACTTCTTCACCCGCAAATTCTGAAACAAATTTCACTGAACACAATGCACCAGTTACTGACATTGGGTCGTTCTTCGATATTCTTACTGGTTCAACTTTTGCCACATCATTCACACTTGCAATCAATTTTATAGTATCTCCATTATCTTTTGCCTTGGTAATATCTTTTTGTGTTATATCTCTAATTCCTTCAATTTTCAAATCATTCAATACTAATTCCTTATCAAGTAATAAATTTCCCATTATGACCAATTTTGCAGCTGCGTCAAAACCGTCAACATCCAATGTAGGATCTGTTTCTGCATATCCTAATTCTTGTGCTTCTTTCAAAGCTTCTTGATAACTTAATCCTCTATTGTCCATCTCTGTTAGCATATAATTAGTTGTACCATTTAATATTGCATGCATTTCCAATATTCTATCTGCTTCTAAGCACTTTCTTCCAAATTCTAATACAGGAGTTCCTCCTCCAACTGTTGCACTGTACTTTAACACTACGTTGTTATATTCTGCTTTTTCAATTACTGAAGAGAATGCAAGTGCCAATGGGCCTTTATTGGCCGTAATTATGTTTTTCTTCGTTTTCATTGCACTTTCTAATAGACTTGCTGATGGTTCTCCATCTTGTATGTTTGTTGGCGTTGCATCTACTAATAACTCGGCATCAATCTCATTAATCAAATCAATAGATGATTTATTTTTATCTCCAATAGCAAGATCCGATACTGATTTGTTCTTCTTTTTTATCTCTAGTATGTCGTTTATGTTGATACCTTTTTCATTTATTGCTACTCCCTTTGAATCCGCCACCGCGACAATCTTCGAATCAATTCCATAATTTCTAAGAAGGTCGTCTTTTCTATTTTCTAATAACTGACAATAGCTTTGACCAATTGTTCCAAGTCCAATTAATATAGTTCTCAATTTATTATTCTCCTTAATCTACCTACTCGAACATATTAACAATTTCTTCAATATACCGAATATTCCATATATTCTGTGGGTAAAATATGAATATATTATTATATTATTCAAACATTACTAGCATATCTTGAAAAAAACAAAGATTATTACTGCTTTAGGACCTGCTTCCAGTGCGAATCTTGGTTCTGGTTTTGATTGTTTTGCTATATCTTTAGACAACTTATACGACACAGTAAAAATATCTAAAAATGACAATTCTGAGATATCAATAAAAAATTTTGGATTAAAATCTGGTATCTCTACTAAACCCGAGGAACACACTGGTGGAATAGTTGCAATTAATATTCTCAAAGAATTTAATTTACCTGGTATTGATATGACTGTGGACAAAGGAGTTCCTCCTGGTAAAGGCCTTGGTAGTAGTGCAGCTACTGCAGCTGCCGTCACTGTCGGACTCGATAAATTGTTCTCTCTTAAACTTTCAAATGCAGAAAAACTAAAATTTGCGGCGAGTGGTGAGATTGCTTCTGCAGGAATCAGTCATGCTGATAATGTTGCAGGCTCACTGTTCGGTGGTTTTGTTGTAATTAACTCATCGTCATGTGAAGATATTGTTTCATTTTCTCCTCCCAAAAACCTTCATATTTGTATTGGAATTCCCAAAACAAAATCTGTTGCAAAAAAAACTGGTAAAGCCCGAAAGTTAATTCCATCTAAAGTAAAATTTACTGATTCTGTAGTTAATGTATCTTATGCATCTATGATGGTAGCTGGATTCTCAACTGGAAATAAACAGCTCATTGGTAGATCAATGAATGATAATATTGTTGAATCTGCTCGTTCTAGTACTATTCCCAATTATACAGGAATCAAATCCGAGTTACTAGATATTGGCGCTCTAGGAGTTACAATCAGCGGTGCCGGTCCTTCAATTATATCATTTACTGACAACAAAAAATTATTTCCAAAAATTAAAAAATGTTTCAAAACCCAATTTAAATCTGCAGGTTTTGAATCTTCTGTTATTGTTACTAGGATTGGAAAAGGAGCTCGTGTTATTAGATAATGAATCTGAAATGTATTAATTGTTCTTCATTATTTGATACGGACTCAATATTGCATAATTGTTCTAAATGCAATGATTTACTTGAAGTTGAATACGATCTAGATAAAATATCTAATAATTTAGGTTCAAATTGGCGTGATTCTCCTTTATCAGTTTGGAAGTATCAAGATTTCTTACCAATCCCTGCTGGTGTTGAACGTGTTACACTTAGAGAAGGAGGTACTAGATTACATACTTCCAAAAAACTTTCTAGCTTTCTTGGTATTGATAAATTACATATTAAAAATGAAGGAGATAATCCAACTGCATCTTTCAAAGATCGCGGTATGACTGTTGCAGTTACTAAAGCTAAACAATTAGGTGCAAAGATTATTACTTGTGCATCTACTGGCAATACATCTGCATCTCTTGCTGCCTATGGAGCTCGTGGAGGTTTAAAACGAATTGTGTTAATACCATCTGGAAAAGTTGCATATGGAAAATTATCTCAAGCTATGATTTGTGGCGCTCATGTATTACAGATAGATGGAAATTTTGATAAATGTCTTGAAGTAGTTATGGAATTGTCTAGTAAATATGAAGATATCTATCTCGTTAATTCAATCAATCCTTTCCGAATCGAAGGTCAAAAAACTATTGTCTTTGAAATTTTTGAACAACTCGGTCATGTTCCTGATTGGATAATTGTTCCTGTCGGCAATGCTGGAAATGTTAGTGCTATATGGAAGGGACTGAATGAATTCCTTCAACTCGGTATAATTGATAAACTTCCTAGACTTGTCGGTGTTCAAGCTGAGGGTTCTGCTCCAATTTCTGCAGCGTTTTCCGAAGGAAAAATGGAAGTGAATAATATTCAAAAACCTGAAACCTTGGCTACCGCGATAAGAATTGGCGCTCCCGCCAGTTGGAAAAAAGCTCTACGCGCAATTTATGATTCGAATGGTTTGGCAACCACTGTTTCCGATAAAGAAATTCTTGAGGGGCAGATGAATCTTGCTAAACTTGAAGGTCTATTCATAGAACCTGCTAGTGCCGCCCCTATTGCAGCTCTTAAAAAATTACTTAGAAATGGAACCATTTCAAGTGACGAAGAGGTCGTTTGCATAGCTACGGGCCATGGACTTAAAGATCCTGATATAATTACTAAATTTGTTGAAAAACCCACTGAAGTCTCCTCAAATATCGACGAAATTCAGAAAGTAATCAAAAAATAACTTAATTTTTAATTCTCTTCTTCAGTCTTTCTTCATTTCTTATTTTTGCTTCATTGAAACGTCTTTGTTCATCTTTAGTTTCAGGTATTATTGAAGGTATATCCGTTGGTTTTCCAGTATCATTTATTGCAACTGCCACCAGATAACATGAATTTGTGTGCTTTATTACTCCAGTTTTCATATCTTCAGCCTCAATTCGTACACCTATCTCCATAGATGTTTTAGTAGTGTAATTTACAGACGATCTTAAAATCATTCTATTTCCTGCAAATGCAGGAGCTATAAACTGCATATCTATACATGCTGTGGCTACATGAGTTCCAGCATGTTTAGTTGCTACCATTCCAGCAATCTCGTCCATTAATGTCATGAGTATCCCTCCATGAACCATTGGAATTGTTTTTCCACCATCAAAAATGAAATTTCCAGAGTCTTTTATCAACATCAAGTGCGATGAGGTAATTGCTGATTCTTTTACTGTTTTCCCTTTCATTGTTATTCTATCTGAAATCTTTGTATTTAACCCAAATGATTATCTTGAAGTACCAGATTCAACTGGCAAAATCCTTTTTGCAATTGTTCTAAGTCCTAATATAAAAATTACTCCTGGCAGTAAAGTCAACGGTGTTTCTAAAATTATTGTCTTAACACTTAATCTAAACGACGATTCTATTCTATGACTCTTACTTTGTTTTTGTGCAATTCTTGCTTTTCGTAAATTTGGATATAGTTCAAATCCTTCATTGTGAATTATAATACTTTCAACCTTTGCTTCTGTATGCGCAGTTCTAATCTCTTCAAAAAATAACTCATCTTCAAAATGTAATCGTTCTGGATCAAATCTTTTATTTCTTATTAGTTCTGTTTTCACAAACCTAGGAATTCCTTCATCGCTTTTATCCCAATAAAGACCTCTTAGTTGATGATAACTTCTTTTCAAATATCCTCCTGTTCCTGAAAACTTTTCTGGAATCCTAATCAAATCAAATCCTTCTTCAGATTTTTTTATACAATCTTCAAGTAGTTCGTTTGATTCTGGTAATTGATCTGAATCTAATAATAATACATAATCTCCACTAACATTATCTAATGCAAGATTTCTTTTTAGTGAAATATTATTTCTTTCAGCAATTTTTATTTTAGTAAATTCAGGTAATTCTAACTCTTTTATCCATACCGATTTTTCGTCACAGACAATTATCCATTCAAATGGTTTTATTGTTTGTTCATTTAATTTTGATCCAATCTTTTGAATCATATCGGCATAGTGTTTTTTCTTTCCATGTATTGGTGTGATTATTGTAATCTTCAAATTTTAATTACCTTCTTTAAACCGGCATTAAGACCTGCTTCAGTATCTTTATCAGTATCGCCAATTATTATGCTATTTTCTAAATCAATATTATATTCTTTAGCCGCTTTGAGTAGTAATCCAGGTTGGGGTTTTCTACATTTACACTGTTCTTCTGGTTTATGCGGACATACATATACTGCTGATATATCTATACCCTGTTTCTTCAACAATTGTATTATGTGTTGATTAATCTCATCTACCTGTTCATTACTTAGTATTCCTTTGTTTATTCCTGCTTGATTTGTTACAATAATTATCAAATATCCTTCATTTTGCAACATCAGAATTGCAGGAAAAATATTTTCTATTAATTCAATTTGCTCTATAGATGATATGTAATACCCATCTATTTGTTTAATTATCGTTCCATCTCGATCAATAAATAAAGCTGGTGATTTCATCCTCGTAATCTTTCTGTTATATAATGTAATAAAACTGAGTGAACTCCTTCTATTAACAATATATTGTCCGATGGCACTTTAATCGCTAAATCCGACATATCACATAATTTTCCTGATTGACCTGTCAATCCTATTGTTTTTATTTCTCTTCTTTTGGCTTCATCTACTGCTTTTAAAATATTGGGCGAATTACCGCTACAACTTATTGCAATCAAAATATCTCCTTGTTCCGCAAAATTCTTTAGCTGTTCTGAAAATATATCTTCATATGAAACATCATTTGACCATGCGGTCATTACTGGTGTATTATCAGTAAAACACTGAGCTCTGAATCTTGGTTGTTTCTCATTCATCGACGTTTTCAATAAATCACAAACAAAATGCGAAGCCGTAGAAGAACTTCCTCCATTACCAATTACAAAAACATTTTTTTTATTATTTCGAACATCTTGTAATAAATTAATCATTTCAGAAATTTTGTCATTGTTTTCTATAAGACTGTCTATGGATTTCTTTGAATCCTGTAAAAATTTTTCATTTTCCATAGTTTACTACCGCTCCTTTTAGTGAAACATCAAATAAAACTCTCTTGCATCCAGTACTGTGAAGATTCTTTATTATGTTCCTATGTTTTGTTTTATCTGCAACAACCAAAAAGTGACCTCCTCCCCCCGCACCAGTGATTTTTGCACCATATGCGCCTGATTCAATAGCAAGATCGTGTACTTTGTCAATAAATTTATTTGAAATACCTTTAGTAAATTTCTTTTTCAATTCCCAAGCAATTTCTAATGTGTTTCCAACATCTTTAAAGTTTCCATCATCGAGATCATTTTTCATTCTTCTTGTTAATTTATTCATTATTTTTAAAACATCAATCATTTCATCTGATTTACTTTGTACTCTTTTTTCTTGTCTCTTTAATATTTTATCCGCATCTCTTGTCGTTCCTAAATAAAAAAGTAAACAATTTTCTGTTAATGCATTTGATATTTTCTTTTTAAATGGCTTGACAATTATTTTATTTTTTTTATATTCAATATAATTGAATCCACCGAATGCAGCTGGCATGTGATCTTGTTTTCCAATAGCTTTTTTGAATATTTCAGCTTCTAATTTGTAAGCTTTTTCTGAAAGTTCCATCGGTTCCATCTTTTTTTTATTATCTATATGATGAAAAGCATTAACTAAATTTACTGCTAATGTTCCAGACGAACCTAAACCACTTCCTGGTGGTACGTCACTTTTTATTGAAATCTTAGATGGTATTCTTTTCTCCAGTATTGTGTACAGAGGCATTGAAGAATTTTTTATTTTAAATAATTTATCTTCAGTACCTTCATAATATTCATTTACATCGCTTGCAATTACTACATATTTATTCTTCAATGTTCTTAATTTGATTTTTGAAAATCTTGTTATTGCAAAATTTATTACTGCTCCATTATGGTTGTTGTAAAATGATGGAAAATCTGTTCCTCCACCACATATACTAATCCTGTGTGGGGCGATAGATGTTAATTTATTTTCCATTTTTTCAACTTCCTTTACTTTTGTTTATCTTTCGTCTTTGTAAAAGTCTTTTGTATAGGCTTTTATAGAAACTTTTTTTATATATGGGTAGACGTGGCTATACAAATAATTGATTATTTAACAGAGCAACTAAAAGACGAAAGGAAATTATTTCTTTTAATCTTTAGTTTCAATCTTCTTTTCTTTATTCTTGGGTTAGCTTTAGGTTACGACGTTCATCATTTTGCTGATAAAGCGGATACTGATGGAACTTCTTATTATAATATAGCACTCGATCCTTTTTCTTCTTCTCCTGAAGAAAGCGGATTTCGTCATGCTACATTTCTTTATCCCTTAATCACGTATCTTATTGCACAAGGTAATCCTTTTGCTACTGCTTTAACTATGGAATTGATTAATATTACTGCATTCTCTTTCAGCGTTGTAATGTTCTCTAGAGTTGCTTCTTTGGATAACATTAAATCATCAGTTTTATTTTATGCTTTCAATCCTATTCTTCTTATTTCTACCCACGGAGGTATGAACGAACCGTTGTTCTTTACATTCATGTTTGGGGCATTGTATTATTTTCGAACTGATAATTTTAAAATGTCGGCAATATTTCTTGCATTTGCTTCATTAGCTCGTCCAGATTTTGTAATTTTCTCATTTCCTTTCTTCTTGCTCACAAAAGATCGAAAGTTTCTCAAATATTTTATGATTCCTCTCATTACGATTTCAATTCACGGATTACACCTCATTTACAGATTTGGTTTGGACCATTTCTTACGTTTTACATCGGGCATTGATTCAGGATTTCCTCACAGTATGATTGGAATTCCATTTCAAACATTCTTTCAGAATCGTTTCTTTGGAGGAGTTAATACTCCTGCAATTACAGGTCTAAATTATTTAATCAACGAGTTCCTAACTTGGTCAATTTTCTTTGCTCTAATTCTGTCTGTTTATTTTATTTACAAGAAAAAACATCTTGATTACTTTAGTTTATCATTAATTGTTTTTGGATCTGTTTTACAGCCTGCATATTCTTTCTTCTCTGGATATTTCAGATTCGCATCGATGATTCCTTATTTGTATAAAATTCCTGGACTGACTTTAAACAACAAATTACTTCCTTTGTTCGGTTTTCTCTATCTTATCTTTGGCCTTTCTCTTCTATTTGCTTGGTTCTTCTAGATTTTCAGACATAATTACCGGATACTTCTCTGATTCATTTTATCCATAATGTTTTTTTATTATTTTTACGAAAACAGTGTATTATTGACCGTTAACCTAGATTCCTCTTCATTTTTCACTGCGATAGACAATTTATCCACAACGCTTATATATTAAAACTATCAAAAACCGTTTAAGGAGTATAATAGTATGAACTATAGTCTAAACACAAATTGGCTATTCTCTAAGCAATTCAAGGCTGCAACTGCAACCTTGTTACTAGCTGCTAGTATGCTTATGATGATGGGCTTACCAATAGCACCATCAGCACAAGCTGCAGCAACTGGAACTCTCACACTATCATCTTCGCAAATCTTTGGAAACCAAACGGTTTCTATGACAATCACTGATAGCGATATCGGTGTTCAAGAAATGAAAAACACATACAATCCAAGTGTTGTCCTTCAATGGACCAACGCTACAAGCACATACAATCTCAACGTCACACAGAATACAGGAGGTTCATGGGTTGCTTATGCAACTGATGCACTTTATGTAATCTATGGATGTAGCGCCGCGTTAAACGTGACTGCAAGTGATAAATCACACAATGCTTCACTATCAAAGTTTCACGCTGGACACGCACCAGCTGGACAGGGTTCTAACGGACTCGCAGTCGGCTCATGTGCAAAGAGCTACATCAACAATGGACACTTGTCAAACGGTGTTCCATCAACACGTACATACACAAACCACTCATATACTGGCGGAACTGGATCAGTCTTACCGACTAGTTTCAGTATCGCATCATCACCAATGATTCATGGTATGAACATGACTCGTGGTGCAACAATGACAATCACATACAAAGATGCATCTGATTCAACTGGTGCAG